>JAYUZC010000219.1:0-5629 GCA_043752045.1 Bacteroidota bacterium
GAATGAATACTTGAGATGATAGTATCATTCGGCACCCTCAAATCTGACCCTTTAGTGGTAAACAATAACCCAATAACATCACGTTGAGAGTTGGCAAAAAATGCTTTTGTAATGTTTGGTGAGCTTATTCCAATAGTATCAACAGAACTATAAAAATCACGATTGACTATGTTGAAGAGTTGGTCACCAAGTACTTGGTACCCGGTAAGCGCAAAATGACACCCATCATAATCGGGAATTGACATCGTACTGTGTGTGACAATCTTTGGTAGGGAATCAGAAAGTGTCCGTAATAGATCGCGAAGCGGTGAATTTGTATTTTCGACACAGCCCGGACGAAACTGAATCACATATACTTTTTTGAGATTCGGATAATCTGTCATCCAATCCTCATACAAGTTCTTAAAATTTGTATAGTAATTAGTGATTGTGTTCGATTCACCTTGATACCAAAACATTGCTTTTGCAGCTTTTGCAAGTTGTGATTTCTGTGCCCGATAGAGCATACTTGCGTAGATCGTTCGCATATCAAGTGGGTCATTGTCATTGCGTTGCTGATATTCAATAATTGTACTGCCTACACCCCCGTTGATTATTGCAACAGGAATGTTTTGTGTTTCTTGAATTCTTCGAGCAAGCCGAAGTCCCCATGCTCCTATTTCAGGTCCACCGCCAAAAGAGTTTGCAGTAGCAACCGTCCACGAAGTATCGCTCAAGTTTTGTGACCAATTCAATCCGAATGTTCTGATATATTCACTTTTATAAGTTTCCGATGGTGAGCCAAAGATAGAGTTCGATTGTCCTGCAATAAAATAGACATCACCGCAAACAATACTGTCACGAACAGCGATAATGGAATCAGTTGTGATATTCTTTACACCAATGATGAACTTGTATTCAGATAGCTCTGCTTTGATGCGTGGTGAGAATTTGAATGGTATATTATAACGAGGCGCAATTGCTTTGCGAGATAGAAACACATTATTCCTATATGATGATAAATAGATCGAGTCAAATCGGAGATCGTTTATTAGACCTGATATTGTTACGGTTGCAGAGTCATCGGAGCCACGTGGATAGAATTGAAGGTTTTGGGGAATTTCAGTGAAAGTGCTATTTTGGCAAATAGCAGTAGGAGTATTTGATACTATAATAATAGAGCAAATCAATAAACACCGTATAAATACTCCCATTTGTGTACTTTAGATTAAGTAGAAATATACAAGCCAAAATGGGACAGAAAAGAATCCCAAGTTGTTATAGATTTTAGTGGAAAAATATACGATCATAGCATTCTATAAATTTACGCCATTTCCGGATTACCGCGAAATGCAGCCGATACTCCTTGCATGGTGTAAAGAACATGGGATTAAGGGGACAATCCTGCTTGCAAGCGAGGGGATAAACGGCACAGTTTCAGGAAGACATGAGAATATACTCGAGCTCATCGGGCACTTACAGACACTCCCGGGGATGTCAGACTTCGAATGGAAAGAGTCTTATGAGGAATTTCTTCCGTTTGAGAAGATGAAGGTGCGTCTCAAGCGAGAGATTGTTGCCTTTGGAGTACCAACGGTTAATCCTACGAACATAGTCGGTACCTACGTTACCCCCGAAGAGTGGAATGCTCTCATTTCAGATCCCGATGTCATTATTGTTGACACTCGAAATCAATTCGAGGTTGATATGGGGACGTTCAAAAATGCCATCAGCCCAAAGACAAAGACATTCCGTGAGTTTCCAAATTTTGTAAAGAAGGAACTTGCTGACGCCAAGGATATGAAGATAGCAATGTTTTGTACCGGTGGTATCCGTTGTGAAAAAGCTACATCATACCTTCTTGATGAGGGATTCAAAGAGGTGTATCATCTTCATGGTGGGATACTCAAATACTTTGAAGAGACTCCGAAAGATAAAAGTCTTTTTGAAGGGGAGTGCTTTGTCTTTGACGAACGAGTTACGGTTGACCATGACCTGAAAAAAGGAAGTTATATAGAGACTTCAGTTAATCGTGAGTATGACTTCGTAGGGTAGCACGGTACGAATGTTTCCCAAAATTCTTTGTTTTAACGATACTTAAGACTTTTTACAACATATTTAACTTAATGCAATTCAATCAATTAGCATATCTATTAATGGCACCTTCGGGTGGACAGGGAGCAGATTCCGGCTCACAAATGCTCTCGACGGGCATCATGTTCGGCTCGATCATCTTTATCTTTTACTTTATGATCTATCGCCCACAGCGCAAACGTCAGAAAGAACGTGAAGCACTCGTTGGTGGGATGCAAAAAGGAGATAAGGTTATTACCTCAGGTGGTATGCACGGGACTATCTCTGCTATCGAAGATAACTCTATTCTTGTTCAGGTTGCAGAAACAACCAAAATTCGTTTTGAAAAATCTGCCATTACGACAGTACTTCCTAAGTAACCAAATAGGTTAGCATCATGCTTAACACCATTGATGAGGCAATTGCCGATATAAAGCAAGGGAAACTTGTCATCGTTGTTGACGACGAAGAGCGCGAGAATGAAGGTGACTTTATTACCGCAGCAGAAGTCGTTACAACAGAGATGATAGCATTCATGCTTCGGCATTCGAGTGGTATCATCTGTACGCCAATAACGGAAACTCGAGCGCAGGAGCTTGATTTGCCGATGATGGTTGATGTCAATACCGCCCGTCATGGTACGCCATTTACGGTCAGCATTGACTACGTACATGGTACATCTACCGGTGTATCTGCTTATGATAGGTACATGACTGTTCTAGCAATTACTGACGAAAAAGCGACCGCCCGTGATTTTGCTCGCCCTGGACATATCTTCCCGCTTCGAGCGATCGAAGAGGGTGTCTTACGTCGTGCAGGGCATACTGAAGCGGCAGTTGACTTGGCTCGGCTCGCCGGATTCAGGCCGATGGGAATGCTTGTTGAGGTTATGAATGATGACGGGACTATGTCTCGTTTGCCTGACCTCAAAAAGTTTGCCAAAGAGCATGATATGAAGCTCATCTCGGTACAAGACCTCATAAAGTACCGTATGGAGCGCGAGAAACTCGTCGAAAAGGTTGTTGAAGTCAACTTGCCCACACATTATGGCGACTTCAAACTTCATCTTTATCGCAATAAAGTTGATGGCAAAGAGCACGTTGCTCTTACCAAAGGAATAATCACTGCAGAACCAACCTTAGTTCGTGTTCATTCTGAATGTTTGACAGGTGATACATTCGGCTCAATGCGCTGTGATTGCCAACAACAGCTTCATGACGCAATGCGTCAGGTTGAAAAGTCAGGCAACGGAGTTGTACTGTACATGCGTCAGGAAGGACGCGGGATTGGGCTTGCGAATAAGCTCAAGGCATATAAACTCCAGGAAGAAGGAAAAGATACAGTCGAAGCGAATGAAGTACTTGGATTTAAAGCTGACCTGCGTGATTATGGTATTGGTGCACAGATTCTCGTTGATCTCGGAGTAAAAAAGATGCGTTTGCTGACAAACAATCCGAAGAAGATCGTTGGCTTAACAAGCTATGGGCTTGAAGTTGTTGACAGAGTCCCAATCGAGATAAGTCCGAATGAGAACAACGCCAATTACCTTGAGACCAAACGAACCAAGATGGGGCACATGATTGGTACCGATGATGCAGCCATCACTTCAATGCTCAAGAATATCATTAACGAATAATTGGAACAGATTCCCTAACTATTGGCGTTTAGAACCCGCACAAAACGAAGGTGTCTTTCACTTTAGGAAGATACCTTCTTGTTTTATATAGTTGTCCTGATGGCAGAACCAAAAGCATATATTACCAGAGAGCGTCTTACAGAGATCGAGAATCAGCTTCGCGATCTGAAAGTAAATGCACGCAAAGAAATAGCTGGGAAAATTGCTGAAGCACGAGCACAAGGTGATCTTTCAGAGAATGCAGAGTACGACGCTGCCCGGGAAGAACAAGGACTGCTTGAGCTTCGTATTCATAAGATCGAACAGATGCTTATGGGTTCAACTATCATTGATGAGAGCGAGATTCCAACTGATAAGGTAGGGATGCTATCAAAGGCAAAGGTGTTGAATAAAAAGACGAAAAAATCCAGCAACTATCAGGTAGTATCTCAAGAGGATGCTAACTTTGAGGAGGGAAGAATTTCAGTGTCTTCACCAATTGGTAAAGCTCTCTACGGAAAAGTTGTCGGTGATATTGTGCAGGTAAAAGTACCTGCTGGTGTCATGGAATTACAGATACAGGAAATTACAAAGTAATCGCTGCCCGAGTGGCGAAATTGGTAGACGCAGCAGATTCAAAATCTGCCGCCAGCAATGGTGTATCGGTTCGAGTCCGATCTTGGGCACAAAAGAGGACTACTTAGTCCTCTTTTTCTTTTATGATGGTCCAAAGTTTTGCAACAAGCTCCGGGATATTTTTTCCTGCAACCGCACTCACTATCATTGGCTTCTTACGGTCAATTTTCAGCTTAGATAATTCTTTCATCTGGTCATCACTCATCGCATCAGATTTAGTAATGATAACTAGAGCCGGTTTCTTTAGAAGAGATGGTTCAAATGCTTTCAACTCAGCTTTCAAAGTTTTATACGCTACCTCTGGTGGGTTGACAGTATCGGTCCCATCAAGCATAAATAACAGTACCGCACTTCGTTCAATATGACGAAGAAATTGCAACCCAAGTCCTTTTCCTACGCTTGCTCCTTCGATGAGTCCCGGTATATCAGCAACAACAAATGAACGATGTTCTTCAGGAGCCGCAACAATGCCTAGATTTGGTATGAGTGTCGTGAATGGGTAGTCTGCTATCTTCGGCTTGGCAGCAGATATGCGGCTAATAAGCGTTGACTTACCTGCATTCGGGAAACCGACTAAGGCAACATCAGCAAGAAGTTTCAACTCAAGCTCAAGCGCAAAGGATTCTCCTTCTTTACCGACAGTTCGGTAGCGTGGTGTTTGGTTGGTAGATGTTTTAAATTCTGTATTACCTAGTCCTCCACGTCCGCCCTTTGCAATAACTACCTTTTCATACGGGATAGTGAGATCGGCTAAGACATTCTCGGTGTTTTTCTCTTTAATAAGTGTTCCGACAGGAATTTTAATGACGAGATCTTCGCCATTACGACCTGTCATATTATTCATTCCGCCAGGTATGCCGTCTTCTGCCGAATAGCTTTTTTTATAACGGAAATCAAGCAGAGTAGAAAGCTGTGGGTCGGCAAGGAAATAGACGTTTCCTCCTCGGCCGCCATTTCCACCTGCGGGCCCGCCCTTGGGGATATACTTCTCACGACGAAAAGCAATTTTTCCGTCACCACCTTTTCCGGCGGCTATACTTATTTCTGACTGGTCAACAAATTTCATTCGCTATATCGTTGTTCGAGCGCTTCGTATAATTTCCGCGCCGGTTTTAATGCTTTATTTGCACGTTGCAATTCAAGCGTTGTATCGAGGTTAATGAGTGCAACATCTTTATCGTTCGAAGCATTTATCGTCTCAATAAATGACTGATACTTCTTTCGATGTCCATAGAATATTTCATCAATGATGCGATCTTGACTTTTCTTAGAGAGGAATAGTTCAAGAGGGAGTAATTTCTTTTCCTTGAAGGAAAGATGAAATGG
>JAYUZC010000220.1:0-2101 GCA_043752045.1 Bacteroidota bacterium
CTTACTAAACCACTCATCAAAGGAATGTTACAATGGAAAAGGTGTTCCAGTAACATCAGACAGAATTATGAATGTTGAGTATATTAAAGAGTAGTAGAAAGGGAAACAATCATGAACAAGAGCCAAAGAGGGGTATTAATCGGTGCTTTTGTACTTATACTATTAACTGTAATTTTTCCACCGTGGCAAAAAATTACGGTTGGTACAATAGAAAATAGTTACAGAATTAGTGATGTTAATTTGATTCCGATAACTTATACGGAGTCATTTATCATAATACCATTTTATGATAAACCAGAACCCTATGGTGACCAAAGCTATGGAAAGTATGTTGATTTTCAGATTGACTTACTCTCACTATCTATTGTTTGGGGTGCAATTTTACTTTTAACAGGTATAGCATATTTGGCGTTGCGGAGTACAAAAATAGCTTTAACTCCAGAGAGTTAATAATCAGTATCCTGTATGTCATGCTCTAGGTAAATATTATATATACTATTGAACTCTCCCTCCCCCTAACCCGTTTTCATATCTGTAACCCGTGGTGCTTTGACCGGTAGCTTGCCGCCACGTAAAAGAAGGAGCTAAAGCGTCGCCAGAGTAATGCGAAAAGTTTTTGCTTACCCCGACGCTAATGCAAGCGTCGGGGTTTTGTCATTCTGAAGGAGGAAGCGAGAGCGACCGACTGAAGAATCTGAACTTGCGATGTGCTTTAGAAGCCCCGGATTCTTCACTACGTTCAGAATTATGTCACAAGAACTCAATTGCGTCTATGATCCGCTGAAGGAATTCATGGCGCATTACGCTGATGCGAAGTCCGTTTCTTCGGCTACCTCATCCTATGAAGGGATGACGGTCGAGGAGCGTCTGAAAAAGCGTATCATTGACGGCGATAAGATCGCGATAGATACTGACCTCACCGAAGCGCTCGGCAGCTACAAGGCGCTTGAGATCATCAATGATATTTTGCTTGGCGGCATGAAGGTCGTCGGCGAGCTATTTGGCTCGGGCGAGATGCAGCTTCCCTTCGTACTGCAATCGGCAGAGACGATGAAGACGGCGGTAAAGTATCTTGAGCCGTACATGGATAAAGCCGATGGCGACGGCTCGAAAGGCAAGATGGTACTTGCAACGGTCAAAGGCGACGTGCATGACATCGGCAAGAACCTCGTCGATATTATCCTTACCAATAACGGTTACACGGTTTATAATCTCGGTATCAAGGTTGCCCTTGAGCCGATGCTCGAGGAGTTCGAGCGTCAGAAAGCAGATGCTATCGGCATGTCGGGCTTGCTCGTGAAGTCAACAGCTATCATGAAGGAGAACCTTGAAGTGATGGCGGGTCGCGGGATTGCTGTTCCCGTCGTGCTTGGCGGCGCAGCGCTTACGCGTAAGTTCGTCGAGAAGGACTTGCGAGCAATATATTCCGGCTCGCTTGCCTACGCACAGGATGCATTCGATGGTCTTCGTTTTATGGAAGAACTTAAAGGCGCGGCAGGCGGTGCGATCAAAGCAAAAGAAGAGAAGAAGCCGGAGACCGTTGCAGAGATGATACAGGCGATGCGTCGCTCACGCGGCGAGTTACTTCGTCTTATCGAACCGCTCGAAGACACCGACCTTGAACTTCCGAACACATTTAACAAGTGGTCGCTCCGCGATGTGCTTGTTCACATGATAGGGTGGGAGCAGTTAAGCGTTGATAGAATTGCGATCATAAAAACAGGCGGACTTCCCGAACCGATAAAACACGAAGACTCCGACCAGTGGAATGCAAAGTTCGTCACCGAAAGCAAATTGCAAAAACGTGACGAGATACTTGATGCGATGCAATCAGTCCGCGAGAAACTTGTCTCGCTACTCGAAGGATTGACCGAAGAAGAGTTTGCTCGTTCATCGGAAATGCCTTCTATCAAACATTGGCTACCTTTCTTTACGTATCAACATGAAGAAGAGCACAGCGAGAAGATACGCCAATGGCTTGACTCCCGCGAAGAAGAACTCGACACAGCGACAGGGCTCGAAGCAAAGATGGCACTTGCCGAGCGAGCATTGCCGTGGCTTGTGGGGGGGAAAGTTAAAAGCGAGAACGTAAAAGTTAAAA
>JAYUZC010000221.1:0-2098 GCA_043752045.1 Bacteroidota bacterium
TGTGAATCACGGATCTCACTGCCTTCGGTCAGAGCAAGCATATGAAGAGCAACTTCACGCTGACCAATATGAGGACGAGCATCGGAGAAACGCGGATCAAATGCAACGTCGGTCGCACGTAATGCCTCAAATGACATGGAAGCAGAAACATCAGCGAGTGTTGTAAGACGTTTCGCTTTCTCGACAGCCAACGCACCGATAGCAGACATCATCTGCGTACCGTTGATGAGCGCAAGACCCTCTTTTGCTTCAAGCTGAAGCGGAGTAATACTCACTTTTGCAAGTGCCTCGGCAGATGGAAGTGTGACGCGTCCCATCACTTCGTCAGGTATTGACATCGTTCCTTCACCCATCAAAGCGAGAGCCAAATGCGAAAGTGGAGCGAGATCACCAGAAGAACCGACGCTACCGCGTGATGGAATCACTGGCAATGCATCAGCAGATAAACACTCAAGTAAATGTTCGATGACGACGGGACGTACCCCTGAATATCCCTTCGCAAGAGCATTAGCCCGAAGCAACAGCATTGCGCGGACAACTTCATTTGAAAGCGGAGCACCAACACCTGCCGCATGGGAGCGGATAAGATTAACTTGAAGTTCTTCTATCTGATGGATAGGGATGGACACATTCGCGAACTCACCAAAGCCGGTTGTTACGCCATAAATAACTTCGCCTTTTTCAACCCAATCATCTACAAGTTTACGCGATGTGATGACGCGCTTACGCGACTCGGCTGTTAAAGCAAACTCCGTCTCTTCTCGGCGAGCGACTTGTGCTACTTGTTCGATGGTAAGAGAATTTCCGTCAAGTATAATCATTGTTTGTAGCGTTGCATTAATTGTTCGGTTCGTTCTTCCCCGATAGCACGGGAAAGCGGTCCTCGAAGATATTCGAGAAGATTGCTATGAGCAGCTTTTCCGTTCTTTCTTCCACCCTCACACTCCGATATTTCTTCATAACAAATGAAGTAGGAATTATCATCGGCTTCGGGATAGATTCGTATCGGGAAGAGATGGCATGAGATGGGCTTTTCAAAACCTTCTATCTCTTTATTACGATGTGCCGTTTGAATAGCACACTTTGCGATGTCGCCATCCCAATGAACAAAGACACATTCTCTGCCATGTACGGTCGGTATCGTGAATTCGCCATCATCTTCCCTCTTCCAGATACCTACATCAGTTATAACTTGAAGAGCAGATTCAGGAAGATATTTTTCGACGAGTGGATAGACACGCTCAAGCTCTGCTATCTCGGCAAAGAGTATTGGTGCGCCTCGTTCGGCAGGCATTGTGCAGCAAGCACCTTTGCAAAGAGAAAGGTCACAAGCAAATTCGGCGCTACCTATCTCGCGTTCAATACTGAACGATGTGCTTATCGGATAAACAGGCAGCTGCATCAGCAAAGAGTTGTTAGTCTCGGCGATAGAAGAGTGATGAGCGTACCCCTGATACGAAACGGCTCAATACGATGCAATTCAAAAAGGGCGACGGCGCTTTTCTTCATTTCTATCGCGGGATGTGAAACACCAAGCAATGCCGAACCGAACACTGATAAATGCGGCTCATGACCGACGAGCATCGCTACACCATAATCTTCTTTCAAACTTTCGATAAGCCCGATAGTGTTAAGCACATCGCTCATCGGAGTAAGTGTTTCGCTTACTTTATATTCCGCATCAATAGCGAAATACTCAAGGGCAAATTGCGCTGTCTGCTCGGCGCGAACAAGAGGCGAAGAGACGACAATATCCGGTACGGGATACTTCATCTTCGCCAGCGACTTCATCATTATCTTGGTTTTCTCTTTCCCTTCAGGCACGAGCTTCCGCTCGGCATCACTTCCTCTGAAGGAGTGGTCTTCGGCGATACCATGTCGTAATAAATATACAAGCATAAAAAAAGCGGCAGTTTTGTACTGCCGCTTTAACACCAAAACCGAGAAATGAATTTACGAGGGCATTTTTACGGTCGAAGGGGCATTCGGGAGTGGCTTTACGCCCGAGCCGCGAACGATCCAGTACCCTGCATTGAAGCATGGTCGTTGGGTGAACCACTCAACATTATCAAATCGGTCAAGATATGCCAAACGTAGC
>JAYUZC010000222.1:0-2098 GCA_043752045.1 Bacteroidota bacterium
TTACGAGTGCACGAATCGTATCGCCCTTACGCCAGCGCTCACGCTGTATCTGCTCACCTTTCGGGAGAAGAATCTCTCTGCGATTATGGAGGATAAAAAGATCGCCTTTGCTGATCTGATATACTTCGCCAACGATAATATCACCAATCAATCCGGAATACTCATTGAAGAGGTTGTCGCGTTCGATCTCGCGTATTTTCTGGTTGAGGTTCTGCTTTGCAGCAATGATAACACGTCTGCCAAAATCTTTTGTCAGGTTAATGACTTCCACGTACTCGTCACCCGGCTCAAGCTCTTCGCCTGATTTTTTCAACGCATCCTCGACCGATATCTGCGTAACGGGGTCTTCAACCGTCTCAACGACGATCTTTTCAAGATAGACCTCAATATCGCCTTTATCCATGTTCATGACGATATCGAACTTGGCTTCAAGACCATACTTTTTGCGGACCATCATAGCAAAGGTCTCCTCGATCACTGACATCAAAATGTCGCGATCAACGCCTTTCTCGCGGACCATATCCGCAAATGACTCAACGATAAGTGGATTCATATCTTCTGCTTAAAACACAAACAGACTTTCCGCGAAAGTCTGTTACAATACGAAACTTGTATATTATAACGGCAATGGAAACAGCAAGTTGCCCGATATAATTTCGTAATCCTACGGATTTTACAGCCGTTTGGCTAAAATCCGACCACTACCTTGGCTTTCTTAATATCTGCACGGCTTATGGCGATTTCTTCGGGCTGTTTGTTCTTAATTGCTTTGGGCAGAACAGTAATTGACACGGAATCAGATATTAGAAGCTTTCCGAGGTGCTTCGTTTCATCCTCTAATGTGATTTCCACATTTCTACCTATATTGCGGGTATATTGATAATCATGCTTGATTGGCTCGTCTGTGCCTGGTGAGGTAACATCAAGCCGGTAGTTGACTTCCTGATTGAACATGGCGTCCAAATTCGCTTGTACACTTCGTGATACATGCTCACAATCTGCTACCTGAACGTCCTTTAGCCCATCAAGAACGATCTCAATGATCGGTCGTGAGCGTGTGCCGCGAACATTAATATGAAGTGCTTCTAAACCGCGTTCGTTTGAAGCGGATTCTGCAAATTTGGTCAGCGAGGCATTCTGCTCGTCGGTGAGTACTATCATTGTTTCTTTGGTATATCAATTCGTGTAATGCGGAAAACAACGCGACGGTTCATTCTCCTCCCCTCTTCTGTCTCATTATCTGATATTGGATGCTCGGCGCCGAACCCACGAGTTGTCAGACGCGCTGCCGGAATTCCCTTTTCAACCAAGTATGACTTAACGGCATCTGCTCTTCGTTGCGAGAGTTCTTTATTGTATTCATCACCGCCGAGTGAATCTGTATGTCCTTCGATCTCAAGCGATATATCTTTTGCATCCAAGAGAAAAGTGGCTTGTTTATCTAATGTATAGAACGATGCTTCTTGCAAGGTAGAGCTATTAAAATCAAAAAAAATGTCGCCAAGTATCACTTTGCTTCCGATCGTGATGCTATCAAGGACTATATCAAACGTCGGTTCAGAGAAACCCGATTGTTTGCTTAGGTCAAGATCATCACTGAATGATAGAAAGCCCTGCGCTTCTGCACGTATTCGATAGTGGTCGCCTACTGGAGCAATTAGTGAGAATGCGCCGTCATCGGGAAGTGACTCGGCGGTTGCAATCTCGCTATTATCAGAGAGATTCGTGCATATTATCGTAGCTCTTACAGGTGTTCCCGATCGTGATGTCACAGTGCCAGACATAAACATCACCGGCTTAGGTCGTTGATAGTCTTTAAGCGGGATGCTAAATAAGTCAAGCAAATTATTCCCATTGCTTGATGAGAAATATGCCTTATCGCCTGAAGCAGGCACACTATAATATGCATCCATACCAGGTGTGTTTATTTCGCCTCCCATATTGACTGGATAGCCCCAATTCACCCAAGAATCATCAAAACGCTTAGTAATGAATACGTCTCCTCCGCCTTCTCCGGGTAATCCATCAGAGGAAGAATACAGGGTTTGTCCGTCAGAGGCAATGAACGGTGCGATTTCATTGCCTGCCGTATTTATCA
>JAYUZC010000223.1:0-5611 GCA_043752045.1 Bacteroidota bacterium
AGTTTTTTCTGTCGGTGGTGATGGCACGATGCTTTCTGCTGCCCGTGCAATTATGCGAGCTAATCCGAAAGCTGAACTTGTTGGTGTAAATCTCGGTAAGATGGGCTTCCTTGCAGAGAACCCACCCGATGAACTTCCGGATATTGTCAAAGAACTTGTATCAGGAGAGATAAAAAGGGAAGAACGGGCATTCATCCAGTCATCTGTCGTAAGTGAAAGTAAACCTAAAAATGGTGTTACTATTAAACGGGATATTCTTCAAAGCGACAAAGAAGGAAGTATGTCTGATCGTGTTGAACTTCATGCACTTAATGAGTTTGTAATTGACAACTTCGGCTCAACGAGAATGTTGACGCTCGATATATCTATTGACGGAGCACTCCTTGGTACTCTTCGTGCCGATGGACTTATCATTGCTACTCCTACCGGTTCAACGGGGTATGCTTTGAGTGCGGGAGGACCTATCGTTGAACCCACAAGTCCAGTTCATATTATTACTGCAATTGCGCCGCATTCATTGACAGTTCGTCCTCTGATTATATCTAATACATCGGAGATAATTATTCGCGTTACCTCCGAAGCAGCAACACCTGCACTCATCGTAGCAGATGGGCAGGAAGAAGTAATCGTTGGGACACCCGCTTCGATTACGATTACAAAATATCCAAGCACACTTCATCTTTTACGCAGAAAAGACCATAGCTACTTTGATTTATTACGTACAAAACTTCTCTGGAGCGCAGATGTTCGAGAACGCGGAAAAGGACGTTGGTAGTTATATCTTTAAAAGTGTAAGATAGAGTAAAATTATCGGTGCTACAAATAGAAGAGAATCTAATCTATCAAGCACTCCGCCGTGTCCGGGAATAAGTTGTGAAGAATCCTTAACATTTGCATCTCGCTTTAAGAGTGATTCAGCGAAGTCTCCAATCTGTCCCATAATACCTGCAATGAGACCGAATATTATCAGGTGAATTGTTTCCATTCCGGCCATCTGATGAAGAAATAATGGTGCTACTATCCACGTAGTAATACTTCCGATAAGCCCGGCAACTGAACCTTCCCATGTTTTATTGGGGCTGACACGTTCAAGGAGTTTATGTTTGCCGAATGCTTTTCCTGCAAAGTATGCAAAGCTGTCGCATATCCAGATGGATGAGAGCATAACGATAATAAATATTCCGGGGGGAAGTATATCAAAAACCTCAAGACCGATATTTTTTATGGTAAAATACTCGAAGATACCGAAGATACTTCCGATTCCGATTCCTGTGTAGAGAATTCCAAAAAGTGTAGAAGAGGTATTCTCTATTGGGTTCTTATATCCTCGAAACAGCTCAAGTGTAAGTATGAGGATAACTGAAACAATGAGAATAATGGTCAACAAGTCTGTTTCAGCAGGGAAGCTTGGGATGCCGAGTTCATTCATCACTGTGAGCAAACGGAATTTTCCGAACGTCGCTGCCACGAGCACGGCAAGCGTTACTCCTAACTCAACGTGAGGAATGTTGCCTTTTGCTCTGACAAGTCCGAAGTATTCTTGAGATGCAAGCCCCGTCAGGAGCAATACTAATCCGAAGAAAGCAATTGGTTTATAGAGTACAATAAAAAGAACGAGTGGTATAGCAATGACAGCTACTAATACCCTTTGAAGAAGATTACTCATGCGTTTCTACTTGTAGTTGTTTAGCACGTTTATCGAACACTTTCGCAAGCAAGTATAGTGCACCTGCTGAAATGAAAAGGATGGGAAGTGATTGAGCCGGTGGAATTGATGTTGAGCCGGTTAGTGACTCACTCAACTGTTTATCGTTTTGAAAGATATAGAGGATAATAACGATAATAGCATTATTAAAAAAATGAGCAAGCATAGGTACATAGATCGTCCCCGATGTAACCATCATCCATGCAAAGAGAGCGCCAAGCAACGCAAGACCAGGTAGATTAAACGGGCTCATGTGGCTCGCCCCGAACGCCAATGAGGTAAGTATTACTGCTATTGTAGTTTGGAGATACTCGCCGCTTCGCTCGATATTTGTGAAGAGGAATCCGCGAAAGAAGAATTCTTCACTAATTGCAGGGATAAGCGCAACTCCTATGAGCATGACAAAAAGCTCGAAGGGAGTCTCGATTCTCACAAGCTGCGCCATCATATCATCCATCAACTTTTGCACTTCAAGCAGATTTGCGTAGAGATCAGGAAAGAGAGAGAGGAAATCCATCCAAATAGAACTTAACGCTGAACCAAAAAGCTGTGCACAAATGGTCATGGGGATTGCAAGGAGGAAAAGTGAAAGTTGCGCTTTTCGTGGTGGGTAGAGTCGAGTAGTTTCTTTAACATCAATATGCAGACCCTTCGACAGTATCAGAGGAAATCCTATTAACACAACTATTTGGCTAAACCCATTGATGAGGATCAGTCCAGTTGGGTCGGCATTCTTAAGGTCGGTTCCATAGACAGCAATGACCAAAACAGCACCGAGCAGGTTGAACCCGACGATGGCAGCAATGCAGATGCCAAGGGATGCAAGTATGGTGAAATAGCCGTTGCGCATAAACTTTTGACTACAAATATGCACCCGAAAAGGACATCAAACTTGTTAGTTTGAGATTCTGTTAGTAACTCCCGAATCTTTGGGTAAGGAGTTTTGCACCTGAATTTGTTGTGTAGAGTGAGACGATTTTCCCCGGTTTCGGATTCGATTAGCCATAATATCACGATCGAATGAGCACAAATCTCAGAGTTTTACCACTCTTGGTAGTTATAGTTTCGACAGTTTTCTCGGCAACTGGAAACGCACAGATGTCGCCGTATGAAGCATACCAAAAACAATATCAAAATAGACTTGGTGTTGCAGATACGACAACAGCAAAACTCTTGGAACAGCGTCAAGCGATCCGAGCTGGTTACGATATACAAGCTCTTGAAGGTCCGGTTGATGCCTCAACCTATAAACTCGGTCCCGGCGATGGCGTATATCTGAATGTGTATGCAGCACATTCACTTGACCAAGACCTCACAGTTACCCCTGAAGGGCGACTCATCATACCACGCACAGGGCAAGTTGATGTAGCTGGACTCACAGTCCCTGAAGCAGAGAAGAAAGTCAATAGTTTGCTGCGAAAAGAATACAAGGAACCTGATGCAAGCCTGTCACTTCGCAAACTTCGCTCCATGAAAATTACAGTTGTAGGTGATGTGCTGGCACCGGGAATATATACTGCAACAGCACTTTCTCGAACAAATGAATTGATAGATAAGGCGGGTGGATTCAACAAAGAATCTTCCTTACGTAACATTGAGATCCGTGATCAGTCAGGAAAACTACGCACAAAAGCTGATCTTGTTAGCTATCTTGTTGCTGGTGATGTTACTAAAAACCCAATTCTTGAAGGTGGAGACGTACTTGTTGTTCCGAGAGTGTATTCATTTGTCACAATAAACGGAAGTGTTGGTGTTCCTGGACAGAAAGAATTTGTTGAGGGCGATCGGCTTTCAACGCTGATAAAGATCGCGCATGGTTTACGAGCAGATGCCATTCTTGATCAAGTAGAGATTTCTCGTTTTCGCGTTGATAATGTGAGTATAGCTGAACGATTTTCTGTAAACTATGCAAGTGGTGAAGACCCTGAACTCAAGGAAGGAGATGTGATTTCCATTAAGGGCAGAGCAGAGTATCATACACCAAAAGTAGTTTCCGTTGCAGGTGAAGTGCAAAACCCAGGTAAGTATTCTATTGAACGTGGGTCAACTCGTTTGCTTGACGTGCTCTCTCGTGCCGGAAATATATTGCCAACGGGCTCTCTTGAAGAAGCAGTCGTGCTTCGTCGTTCAGGTGTTGGCTCTTGGGAAAGTGACCCTGAATTTATAATGATTCAGCAGTTGGCAAACAACCCAAGTGCAAAACTCACTGATGATCAGCTTAATTATTATCAAGCACGCAGTCGTCAGCTTGGTCGGTCGATCATGGTTGTAAACTTCAAATCCCTTATTGAAAAAGGTGATACGTCACAGAATATTTATATGCGTGACGACGATTCTGTTTGGGTGCCTCGCGCTCGAGGATACATCAGTGTGATTGGAAGTATCAATAATCAGGGGAATGTGAATTATATTCAGGGAATGCCATTTCACTATTACATAGAAAAAGCAGGGGGCTATACTTCTGCTGCAGATAAAGGCGAAGTACGTGTCATTAATTCACGAACAAGTACGTATATAGACCCTCGCTCGGATGATGACTATGAGATAGGTCCGGGAGACACGATCGTTATTCCGGCAGAAAAAGATACATTCTGGGAAGACCTCGTGAAAATTACTGCCCTTACCGCGCAAGTAATTACCATCATAGCAGGTGTTATCCTTCTTAGAAGTAGTTTTGATAACACTACAAAGTAGATGCGTGTTCTTATTATCAATTCAATGTTCTTTAATGCACACTATCGAAGATGTGCAGATGAATTAGGAAAGCTTGATGACATCGAGCTTACCGTACTTACTATTGATAAATGGGTAATGAACTTACGAGAGTATCAACATGATAGACTCGAAGTTGAAAGCCCGTATCATTTTGTTGTCGGAAAAGGCGGCTGGCATGGCAAAGAAAACAGAGGGTTTTACAGGACTGGTCTTATTAAAGCATTTCGACTCTCCCGTCCTGAAGTTATCTATTTGATGGAGGAGCCATTTTCACTATTTACTATAGAGATTCTTACTCTGCGAGCAATTTTTGCACCGGATATACCAGTTGTATTCTTCACATGGAATAATCTTTCACTCGATTACTTTGATTATCGTCCATCACTTTGGTATCGAACCATTGCAAAGTGGTCGTTAATGAGGATGCAGTATGCAGTGACTGCCAACAATGACGCTATTGGTGTATTACGTGCTGGAGGGTTCTATGGACCTGCAAAAGTGTTAGGATATGCAGTTGATACAAAGATATTTCGGAATGTAAGCCAAGAAGGAGTAAAGATGCTTCGTGAGCAATTACAGATACCCAGTGAAGCTATTGTTTTTGGTTATATCGGCAGAATGATATGGATGAAAGGGTTAGATCTTTTGCTTGAATCATTTGCAACAATAAGTAATACAACAGATGTACCTGTTTTGCTATTACTTTTAGGAAGTGGAAAACAAGAAGTAGAGATTTTAGCACGTGCTCATGAACTTGGAATTTCCTCTTCAATTCGTCATATTCCTACTGTCTCGCAAGCAGATGTACCTCCTTATATGGCACTTATGGACATATTTGTATTGCCTAGCCGTCGCGTTGGAATGTGGTCAGAGCAGTTTGGGAGAGTCCTTGTTGAGGCAATGGCATCACGAACACTTCTAATTGGCTCATCGTCTGGTGCAATACCGGAAGTTATAGGAGATGCTGGATTTGTCTTCAAGGAAAACGATAGTGAAGATCTTTTACGAGTGATGAAGAAGGTACTATCATTGACAAACGATGAAAAAGAAGATATTCTTTGCCTGGGTGAAGAAAGAGCAGCAAATGTGTACTCATGGAAACATTTCGCAGAGCAAAGCGCAGAAGTAATCCGTCAAGTTCATAACAAGATGCTCGCGTGAACACACAAAACTATACAACACGCGCAGCAA
>JAYUZC010000224.1:0-13488 GCA_043752045.1 Bacteroidota bacterium
ATCTGCGCTGACCCCATCAGTCCATAGTATCCGACATAACCGGCACTACCGGTAATAATATCAGAAGAGAAAAGCAATTTATAGTCGCGCTCAATGTAATCGCCATTGCTGTCTTTGTAATTTGTGATAATAGGCACAGTAGGTTTGATCTTCTCACGCATGTCTATACGTGAAGCATTTGCATCAGGATTATTGCTATAAACGTAGTTCGTGAGATCGATTCCTACTCCCCCATATCCCCTTGTTGTGTCAGGTTCAAGATCAGAACTTTTATCGCCTGAGTGCTTTGCAATCACTGAATCAGATGCCATGGAGATTTCCCGTTTATCGGAATAAAAATCTGTCAATGGGACGCTGTCAACATTTCTATCAAGCGGGTTGCGCATTACATAGATATTGTATCCGGTCTTGTTTACGGCACAGAACGCCAGCTTTGAAGCATCTTTCGAACTTGATATTTGTACAATACGTGAAACGGAGTTTGTCACCGGGCGGCGTACCTTAGTCTGAAGGTCGTATGCGTAGATATTGTCAATACCATTGGAATCACTCGTAAAAAAAAGCGTCTTTTTATCATACGCCATCGAGGGCTTCTCTTCATTGATCCCAAGGGTATTGGTAAGTTGTGAGATGGTGGCATTATCAATGTTGAACTCATAAAGATCCCAACCCTCGCGTTTATATGCTGCTTGCGCTACTCCATCTACAATATATTCCCCGGGAGTAATGTGTGCTTTTCTATCGCTTGAAAAAATGATCGAACGTGAATCACCTGTCCAACAAATATCCTGGTCGCTAAAAACATCACGTGTCATGTTCCTGAACGATTTTGACTCCATTTCATAGAGGTAAAGATCGCTTGCACCATCACGATACCCTATAAATCCGATGTACTTACCATCAGGTGATACTTTAAGTTGAAAAATACCATCAAGATTTGATACAGGAAGTTTTTCAATGTTGCCTGTCTTGATATCAATGATAGAAATAATATCAAATCTACCTGCCTTTGAGACCACGGCTACACTCTTTCCGTCATGTGTCCATGCTAAGCCGGGAGCGAGAAGATGAAGTTCCTCGAAGTCTGCTGTAGAGCCGCCGCCGGATAAGACACGCTTGAGATCTTTCGGATTACTTAAATTTTGCACCCATACGTCAAAAGATTCATCTCTGTCGCTGATGTATGCTACGTACTCTCCGTTGGGAGAAATTTCCGGGGATGAGTTGAAGAAATTATTAAGTTTTTTATGATCAGCGATGACCTCTGCGAATGTCGCGGGGTCTTCGTACTTTGCAATATCAGGGAAATACTTTTTCTTTAGATATTCTTGGAAGCGTTCGCCAAACTCTGATATTCCTAAGCCGAACGTTGAGCGGAAACCAAGCTCCGGTGAGCGAGACATTTTTATTCTATTGAGAAGCTCACCAACTTTTTCCGCTCCGTATTTATCTGCGATGTAAGTATACATCGTTTGCCCCACACGGTATTGAACATATCCAGTTAAGCGTTCAAGCTTCGGGACCTCATCGGCAAGAACTGCATCGCGCATGAACATATCAGTCTCAGCATCAAGCCCGACAAGTGACTCATATTCGGCAAGTCCTTCATTCATCCATGTTGGTATCTGCATACCTCCGCCGGTAAGTAATGCTTGATACGAACCGCCGGAGAACATCTCATTGAGAACGGCATGAACAAGTTCGTGATGTATGACATGACGAAACTTCGTATAGTCGCCTTCAAAAGGCACAACGACACGGTTCTTCAATAACTCGGTAA
Organism: Bacteroidota bacterium; assembly: GCA_043752045.1. GTDB lineage: Bacteria > Bacteroidota > Ignavibacteria > Palsa-1295 > Palsa-1295 > DATDEW01. The sequence goes on from JAYUZC010000224.1 coordinate 1,781, forward strand.
CGCCGCCAACACCTTCGGGTAAAAACTCGCCGACTGCATTCGTCTGCTGAAAATCATTGTGTGAGTTATAAATGATGAGGGTGATGCGGTCGGTTACGTCGAAGTGGCAAGTTTTTTGGATGCTTGTAAGTGCTGGTTCAGCAACTTCGGCTGTGAAGTCAGCAAGCTCTTTACCACCATCGTAGTAATAAACATCGAAGTGTGCAGACTGGATATACTTCCAGTTGAACTCGCGATATTGAACCTTGTTTTTACCGAACGGGGTGCTTTGCCCCCAAAGGGTAAGGGCACTGCCCGTCATGAAGACCAATAGTAATATTATAAATGCGTTCTTTTTCATCGTCTCTGTCGGTGGGGATTCCGAAAGCAGAATCCACCTTATATATTAGACACGAAAAATGGCTAAAGGTTTCGCAAAAGCTGTTCTTTTGCCCCTGCCAATTCGGCACTTTCCTTCGCTGATAATACAGGGAATTGCAGATCGAGGGATTTAAACACATCGTGAAGTATATCCCCGACAGCCATTTGCATGAACCACTTGTTATCAGCAGGGATGATATGCCAGGGGGCATGTTCGGTTGCCGTCTCTTTGATCGCATCCTCGTAGGCAGCCATATAGTCATCCCATAATGCTCGTTCTGATATGTCTGCAGAGTTATACTTCCAGTTCTTTTCCGGGTCGTTAATGCGTTCGAGGAAGCGTTTCTTCTGCTCTTCCTTCGAGACATGTAGGAAGAACTTTACAACGGTCGTTCCGTTGCGGTGAAGATGCTTCTCATGTTCGCGAATAGAATCGTATCGCTTTGACCAAAACTTCTCGTTAATATCTTCAAGCGTCTTAATGCCGGCGATCTTTTGTCCCAATACGTATTCAGGATGTACCTTACAGACAAGTACCTCCTCATAGTAGGAGCGGTTAAAGATCGAGATGTGTCCTCGTTCGGGCAGATGCAGTGTTGTCCGCCAAAGGAAGTCATGCGCAAGTTCGAGAAGCGAGGGTTTCTTAAAGCTCCTGACATGCACACTTTGCGGGTTCAAGCCTGTCATCACATGCTTTATGGTCGAATCTTTTCCTGCCCCATCCATTGCCTGAAAAATAACAAGTACGGATTGCCGTGCCTCGGCATAGAGTTTCTCCTGATACTTACTGTTCTTTTCAATGTCTTTTTTGAGGTCCTCCTTTGCTTCTTCAATATTGGAATAGTTATCAGTATAGCTCGAATCGAAATCAGCGAGCCGAAAGCCTTGTCCATCAGGGACAGTTATCTTTGGGTCTTTACGAAAGTTTGACATATAACATCGGGGTTCTTAACTGGTATTTTAACATCATCTGCAGATGCATTATTTCCTTAATCGGGGAAGTAAGTCCATTATTTACCAACATGCTAGTTATGCACCGTACCATTAATCCGGAGGCAGTTTTGGATAGGTGTCACAAATTTACACATACTTTTTTCGAGGTATCTCATACTCAAATAGGTGCTCATCATGGGTAGCTAAGTGATTGATAAATCAACGGACTAATATTACACACACACAATTTTCTACTGTTTTTCATGTCGAGCTTTAAGAGATATTCCAAATGAGAATATAAAGAGCGAATCTGGTATGCCACAGAAAATGGAGTCATCGTTTTAGCTTGAGGATTAGACATATATAAAACATAATTTTTATCGAGATAGTGCCTATAAAAACACCCAGCAAAACCCGAACCATTCTAAAAAGTGTAACTTTTCCTAATCTCAATAGTTTATCATATAATAAGTAACACATAATTACTCGATGAAAATGCTCATTTTCGTGCTTGTTGTTTTAGGGGTTTACATGCAGAATGGGTTTGCACAAACTCAAGACTCGTTAGATACAAAACAAACAACAACTCAAGATAGTAATTGTAATTGCACTCCCTCTATACCAATTGAAATCATAGCATCTCAGGTAGCAGCGGGACTGCCATTATATTGGTCTGCTAAATTGCAAAAGGGTGCTGTCGAAGATAAGAATGGTCTGGGTGCTGCATCATTATTCGCATTATCTGGGAGTTATGTTCTATTGACATATAGAGTAGGAATGAGTGCTGAATTTACATCAGATTGTAAAGCAAGCTATTGGCACGCTGCTTGGATAGGAGTAGTCACTCACCTTACATCAAGAGTAATTTATGACGGCTTTTATGAGTCGAAGCATCCAATTGATAACAACAAATTCAATTTTTCACAATATGTTGCGTATTCAATTATACCTTCTGTTGCTACAGTACTACTCTTTAACCTTTTCCTTGAACCAACTATCAAGAAAAGATTAGAAACGGGACTTCTTGACGGTCATTTTGTACCATTCTATTCAGATAATAGTTATGGTTTAAGTTACAGTGTAAAATTTTGATACCTCACCCCCTCATCTGCCCCAATAACATCCCTCCGACGATCAGTGCGCCGCCTATCCATTCGCCGAGGGTGAACTGTTCGTTCATGAAGATGTAGGCGACGATAACGGCAGCTACCGGCTCAAGTGTGTAGATGAGCGTTGCGGCTACAGGCGTTATCTCTTTTTGGTACATTGACTGGATGTAGGTCGAGAGGACCGTCGCAAAGAGCGTTGTATAAAGTAGCGCTATAATGAATCTGCTCGTGAATTCAACATGCGGTGCTTCGGCAAATGGCATTACCAAAAGTATCGCAACTACTCCAACGACAAGCTGCAACGCGCTTACCATCATCACGGCGCGAATTTCACTCTTTTCATACTCCAGTGCTTTCGGCATAATGCGGTCAAGCTGAAAGATATAGACACCAAAACATATTGCACAGCCGAGTGAATACACATCACCGATCACAATCTCTTCAAGAGGGAATGGGTGAGTCAAAAGCACAATACCGATAAGACATGTGATGATTGCAAAGATGGTCGGTAGGTTCAGTACATGTTTTGTAATGAGTATTGCAAGCATCGGCGTCCAGACAACCGTTGTCGCTGTGAGGAATGCTGACTTCGATGTAGTGGTGGTTTCAAGCCCGATAAATTGCAGGACGTACCCCATTCCAAGTGCAATACCAAGTACAACGGACTTATGACGCAAGTCTCGCTCAAGCTCTGTCTTGGGGTTGATGATGATGTGGATGCTGTCTCGTGCTGCCTTCGAGAATGCAATGTAGATAAGGTATGCCAGCCCAAAGCGCATCGCTGCGAAGAGGATAGAAGATACATCATTGAGGGCGTTTTGTGTAACGGCAAAGGTCGTCCCCCACATGATCGTGAGAGCCGAGAGCATGATGACTGCCTTATCCTTTCTTGCTTTTTTTTCGTCGTGGTGCAACAATTATTACCCTTCGGCGTAACTTTTAGTGAATTTGCTGTATGTTACAAGTGTAGATCGGATAGTGTTGTTCCTTTTTTATGTCGGAGCGACGGGTGAAAAGATAATGGAGTCACGGTAATTTCACTAACGTTTCTTTCCCCTAGTGAATCAAAATGGTACCAAGAGAACATGAGCTTCGTCGCCTGCGAGATGAGATAGACTCGCGCCGCAATGCGATACACCAGATACTCTCTGATAGTAATGGCGAGTCACCTCTGCCCGAAGATCTTTCGCATGAAACACCAACGACGATACCGCCCGAGCATGTGGATTTTTTCAAACGGCTCTATCGTCATACCGACCTCGAGTCCATCCGCGAGATGACTGGCACAAAAGCCGATGAGATAAACAGAGAGCTTGCAGACCTTGCCGAACCGCTCGAACTCCTGACCCGCACCGCACTCGATGCACATGCCAGAGCAAGCGAAGACGTAACGAACATCCCGCAAACGAGACCGGAGGTCAAACGTGAAACCTATAATAGGTTACTTTCTGCAAAAGAGGAGATAGATACACACTTTGCAAATGAGCTTTCAATTGTGCACCTTGCCAAGATTGCATGCTTATCGCAATTTCATTTTCTTCGTCTTTTCAAACGTGTTTTCAAAGTTACTCCCCATCAGTATGTTATTAGTAAACGTCTTGATCGTGCATGTACATTGTTGGTAGAAACTGACATGCAAGTTGGGGAGATAAGCCAAAAGATCGGCTTCGAGTCTCACGGCTCGTTCACGACTCTTTTCAAGCGGGTGTATGGCGTCCCGCCTGCTCAATACCGATTTAAGCCGCAATCCCCAAATAGCAGTATTGAAGAAGGATAACCTTTTTCTCTTTCGTATGTTTGTATTTTACTAATCACAATACACATGTACGAACTCTACGCAAACCCTGAAATCGAATCACTCCAGCAGGAGATTGTCCAGAAGCGGATGAAGATCATCGAGCTTTTGAAGGCAAATCCTACGACCATTGAGAAATCATATAAATTCATTGATAGCCAAAACCTTCCTATCGGCATTGGCGATCTCTTTGGTGATAAGAAAGATCTCATTGTTATTCATAACATGGGCAAGAGCTGTCGCTATTGCACACTCTGGGCTGACGGCATCAACGGCGTTGAGCACCACTTATCGAATAAAGCTGCCTTTGTTGTTGTCTCACCTGATACTCCTGAAGTCCAGAAGGAATTTGCTTCCAGCCGCGGATGGAAATTCACGATGCTTTCTGATAAAGACAGAGAATTCTCGATGGATATGGGTTTTGGCAAAATGAAGGACGGGAAGTACTACGCACAGCCCGGATACTCAACATTCCAGAAACAAGAAGACGGTACAATCAAACGTATCGGTTACGATGAGTTCGGTCCGGGCGATATGTATGCAGGCATCTGGCATGTATTTGATATGCTCGGAGAAGGCGCCGGAGATTGGGAGCCGCAGTATAAGTACTAATCTCCTATGAAACATCTACTTTATGTAGGTCTGCTCGCTGTTTCGAGTATGCAGCTATGCAGTGTGCAAACAATGACGGCAAGACCCTGCTGTGCCGAGAAATTTTCTCGCCTTCAGATACGATCGGAGACAAGTAAACGTAAGCGGGCAGTTCTACGGAGAATCATCTCAACAGAGGAAACACGACTTCCTAAATAAAAGAAGCCGCTCTTTGAAAGAGCGGCTTCTTTGGCATGCGCCATGTCAAACCGATCAACGAGAAGTTGATCTACTTGCCATAGAGCTGCACGTTTTCTGCGGCACGGTATGCACGGTTGACCATAGAACGGTCAACAATATGGAAAAGCGAATGCTCGTCCATACTCATAAGCACAGTACCACATGCAATGGTATCCAGATGGTCTTTATCTGAACCACGTTGGTAGTCACGCGGATCGATTCGCACCACGGATTCCGGTATTTCGACAGTATGTCTTCGATGCAGAGCATCGGCTATCTCGTAGCGATACATCCCAACGAGGTCTTGTCTTGATACCAAGCTGACGTATTCTATCATAGTGTGCTCCTTCCAAAAGCCAAAATTGGCTGTACATTCTAATCCAAAATTTTACCATAGAGTTCAGATAATCGAGTTAAGAATTTATTAATTGTTTAGGTCGCAAGGGGAGACACTGCTGTCTGCCCTAGGGCTTTTCATTCGAGAACCCATTTCACTTCGTATTTTCGCTGTTCAGACTTTAACAGATAGTATTATGGAAAGAAGATCTTTTCTCAAAGGGGCACTTGCCGGAGGCGCGTTAGCGCTTACCGGGCTTGATAGCCGTTTCGCTCGTGCTGCCCGTGCCTATGCTCCGGCAGGGCTTTCAAAACCTTCCGCTTCCGAACAAGCACTCGCAGAAACCATTCTTGCCTATGCAAAAGAAAAAGGCGCGACCTACTGCGACGTCCGGATCTCACATTACTTGCGTCAGTCGGTAAGTGCACGGAATAATGTTATTACCGGAATCAATGATTCTGATTCATTCGGGATCGGTATCCGTGTCATCAAAGATGGCACATGGGGATTCTCATCAACTCGCAACGTTACCGAAGACAGCGCAAAACGTGCATGCAATGAAGCGATACAGATAGCCACTGCCAATGCAAAACTCCAATCATCACCCGTGGAACTTGCACCGGTCGAAGCAATAACAGCAGAGTGGAAGACTCCGATAAAGAAGAACCCATTTGAAGTATCATTCAAAGAACGTGCAGAGATGCTTCTGAACATTCATGGCATGGCTCTTGGTGCAAATTCCGGTGGAAAGAAGATACTTGTTACCTCGAACATGGATTCAGTTCGTGAGGAGAAGTTCTTTGCTTCGAGTGAGGGTTCGCGGATATGGCAGGAAGTAACTCGCATGAATCCCTCAACATGGATTACAGCGAGCGATATTGCCAAGGGAGAATTCGCATCGCGCGCCCTTTTTGTTCTTCCGCAAGGGAAAGGATATGAATACGTAGAGGAGTATCCATATAAAGATGAAATTGCACAAGCAGTCTCGGAAGCAAGCGAAAAAGTATCGGCAGCAAGCGTTACACCGGATGAGTATGACCTCATCCTTCACCCGACACATCTGTGGCTCACTATTCATGAGAGTATTGGTCATCCAACAGAACTTGACCGCATCATGGGCTTTGAAGCGAACTTCGCAGGAACAAGCTTCTTGCAGCAAGATAGGATTGGTCGGTATACGTATGGCAGCGAGCTTCTGAACATTGTTGCCGATAGAACACAAGTCGGCGCACTTGCAACCGTTGGTTATGATGATGACGGATGTCCGGCAACAGAGTATTCTATCATTGATAAAGGTGAGCTTGTTAGTGCACAAACTACCCGCGAGCAAGCGAAGTACTTGAACGAGACAAAGTCCCATGGCGAGAGCTACGCGCAAGGGTGGTCGAACGTGCCGTTCCAGAGAATGCCGAACGTTAGCTTGAAGCCAAATCCTATCGCAACTTCGCTTGAAGATATTATCAAAGAGACGTCGAATGGAATATATATAAAGGGCAACTCAAGTTTCTCAATTGATCAACAACGATTTAATTTCCAGTTCACGGGTCAAGTTGCTTACGAGGTGAAGGACGGGAAGATAACTCGAATGCTTCGTGATGTCGCATATCAATCGCAGTCAACTCCGTTCTGGAAAAAACTCGATATGCTCGGTGATGCAAGCACCTACATGATGGGCGGCTCGATGTATGACGGTAAGGGCGAACCGTCTCAATCGAACCCCGTCTCGCATGGCTGTCCCGTTGCACGGTTTAGAAAAATAAACGTGCTTAATACTCGTTCACAATCTGCGAATTCGCGGAGCGGTATGCTCCATCATGAAGATTGTAACCACTAACGCTACTCATTACGATAATTAATTTGATCACATGGCAATCAGTAAAGACATTATATCGGCGCTTGAGTTAGAGAACCTCTCAAAGAAGATCATCAACTTCTCGAAGGCAGAGTGGTGTGAAGTGAGCATTAACTCCGAGCACTCGGCAAATCTACGTTTTGCGGCGAACACTGTTACGACAAGCGGTTCATCAGTGAACACGAGTGTAAGCATTACCTGTACCAACGGGAAGAAGTCAGGCACAGTCTCTACAAATGATCTCTCCGAAGACGGACTCAAACGTGCAGTTGCTCGCGCATCAGAAATAGCTTCACTTGCGCCTGATAACGAAGAGCTTGCTAGCCCGCTTAGTGAAAAGCAAAAGTATTTGCGAAGCGGACAGTTCGACTCATCGAGTGCAGATGCGGAGTATTCCTCGAATGAACGCTCACGCATTGCAGACCAAGCAATAAAAGAAGCGAAAGCACGTCAACTTATTGCATCAGGATTTATTGAATCAACGACTTCGCGTTTTTCGTTTGCAAATTCAAAAGGTATTTTTGCCAGCGATCAGAAAACACGAACAACGTTTTCAACGACAATTCGTAATGAAAAGGGGTCATCAAGCGGTTGGAATAAAAAAGCGTCTCATGCTATTGCACGACTTGAAGCAAACCTTGCTATAAATCGCGCTGTAGATAAATGTGTTGCATGGGACAGTCCGAAAGAGTATGACCCGGGTGTGCATAAAGCAATACTTGAACCATCGGCAACTGCTGATATGGTTCAACAGCTTGTCTGGTCGCTTGATGCGCGTGATGCAGAAGAGGGAAGAAGTGCATTCTCCCGTCCGAATGGTGCTACAGCCGTAGGTGAAAAACTTCTTGCTGACGGTGTGCGTATCTATTCCGACCCAAATCATCCTATGGTACCCGCAGGAATCTATGCAGATAGCGGTCTTGCAAGCGGTCAGGTTGATTGGTTCACGGACGGAAAACTCCAGAACATGCAGCGCTCACGGTACTGGGCACAGAAGACAGGCAAAGCTCCGCAGCCCGGTCCGTCAAATCTTATTATGGAAGCAGGCGGTGCAATGCTCCCCGAAGATTATCTTACGACGGTCAAAGAAGGATTCCTCATTACAAGTTTTTGGTATATCCGCGACCTCGATAACCAAACACTCTTAAAGACAGGTCTCACGCGTGACGGACTTTACTACTTCGAGGATGGAAAGATAAAACACGGTGTCGTGAACTTCCGGTGGAATGAGTCACCGCTCGCAGTATTTAAGAACATCATTGGTGCATCAAAGCCTGTAGCCACTGCCCCACGTGACGGCTGGGACGGGATGCCGATGCTTTGCCCCCTCATCGTAACAAGCGGATTTAACTTCGCAAGTATAAGTGATGCTGTTTAAAGCAACGTCCCACTTAAGATAACCGACGCTGCGCCGAAGTAGAGAATAAGCCCGGTTACGTCAACAAGTGTTGCGACGAACGGGGCTGACGATGTTGCGGGGTCAAGTCCGAGACGACGTAGTACTAGTGGAAGCATTGATCCGGCGAATGTACCCCAGAGAACGATTCCAACAAGAGTAACACCTACTGTTGCTCCAATAAGCGTCGCATGTTCACCGTAAAATGGCGAAAATGTTGACCACAGTTCTATACGTAAAAATCCTATTAGTCCGAGAATCAACCCAAGCGTAAGTCCTGAAAGAACTTCGCGGCGCATCACGCGCCACCAATCTTTGATCGTAATTTCTCCGAGTGCCATAGCGCGGATAACAAGCGTAGATGCTTGCGAACCGGAGTTGCCGCCTGATGAAATGATAAGTGGGATGAAGGTTGCGAGGACGATAGCACGTGCAAGTTCATCTTCGAAGAATGCCATCGCTGTTGTGGTAAGCATTTCACCAAGGAAAAGCACCACGAGCCAGCCCGCACGTTTTTTGATAAGTTGAAAGAACGGTGTATCCATATATGGCTCATCAAGAGCAGAGGTACCGCCGATCTTTTGAATATCTTCTGTTGCTTCTTCCTCTACAACGTCGAGAACATCATCAACTGTTACAACTCCGAGCAAATGACCTTCATTGTCTACGACGGGCAATGCTTCTCTGTCATACTTTCTGAATACTTCGATAGCAGTTTCCTGATCGTCATTTGCATGGAGCGAGACGAATGTGGAATCCATCAAGTCTTCGACCTTTCCTTCGAGCGATGTTATTAAAAATCTGTTGATTTTAATATCATCAATGAGTCGTCCACGATAATCAATAACATAAACGAGTTGGAGATTCTCTTGGTCATCGCCATTCTTGCGGATAAAATCAAGTACTTGCTGAACAGTCCAGTCTTCATGGACAGCAATATATTCCGGTGTCATGAGTCGCCCGATAGACGATTCCGGATAGCCGAGAAGCTTTAATGCAGTCAGCCGCTCTTGCGGAGAGAGGAGGGTGATGAGCTGCTTTGTTATCGGACCCGGCAAATCCTCAAAGAGCGTCGTTCTATCATCGGCAGCCATATCGTTGATAATGGCTTCAACTTCTGTCTGACCAAGCGAACGAAGTAACTGCTCTTGTGACTCAAGTTCAAGGTACTCGAAAACAGAGGTAGATATATCTTGCGGAAGCAAGCGGAAGATGATCGCCCGATCTTCAAGTTCAACATCTCCGATAACCTCTGCTATTTCCGGCGCAGTCCATTCGAGGATGATCTCTTTGAGCGATGCAAAGTCACGTATTGCGATGATCTCGTTTATTTCCGGCTGTAAGAGTTTTCCGAGCATGAATGTACTCCTGATGTTATGCCACCAACTTGGGCAATTATGAAAGAAACTGTGATTTTGTTGATCCCGAGAAAGATGCGGAGGGAGTCTCGGGCGTTTCTGGAAAAAGCCGTATTCTCCCGCCTTAGCTTTGGCGGAATCGCGATGGAGGTTTACTATTACCTTCTGTCATATAAATTGTGATTACGAGGGCTAAACGTTAAGAATTTATCAAATGTTGCCAATTGAAGAAAAATAATCAATTCCGAAACTATCGGGGGCTTTACGTGTCATTTCTATAGTGCCGAAACAAAGGAAATATGCTGCATTGAGCGATGAGGGGCTGTGTCAGCTTCTCAAAGTAGAGGGCGCAGAGCGGGATACTGCTTTCGGCGAACTCTATTCGCGCTATTCCTCGAGGATCTGGCTTTACTGCAAACGGGCAATGCCGTCGGTTGACCAAGCCGAAGACATCTATCAAGAGACGTTCGTTCGGTTCTTCAAAAGCTCGCAGACGATCAGTGAATTTACGAATGTGCCTGCATATCTTCTTCGGATTGCCCGCAACCTGATACTCAATGCGAAGCGTGATGAACGACCTTCGGTGCCGATAGAAGATTTTCAGATGCCGTACATTGATACGACATACGAGCAAAAAGAAACCTCGGAGCTTATCGCCATGTCGCTGGAACTTCTGCCAGAGCAATACAGAGAAGTACTAACACTGCAAGTATATGGCGGCATGAGCTATCAGGAGATAAGCGAAATGATGGGTGTACCGGTGACGACCGTACGTAACTGGATAGTCCGAGCCAAGCAGCAAATGCAAAAAATTCTTACCCCGTACTTATCAGAACCAAAAGACGGGCAAAGACAAGGAGCATAATAACAAATGGAACAGCAACTTACAACTAACGAACTCATCTACCTTCTGCTTGATGGTGAAGCGACGCACACTGAACGTGGGCGACTCTTTGACGCAATGAGCAAAGACCATGAACTCCAAGATGAGTTTGAGCGTGCGCTTAAGATGAAGAATGCCTTCGAGCATGAAGTACGTGATACAAAGCCCGCACCGTTCTTGACGGGAGCTCTCTTTACGAAGCTTGGTCTTACGACCTTAGGTCTTGGTGGCGGAGCGGCTATCGGTACTGGGATCAGCACAGCCGCAAAGACGGGCTGGCTTGCTCTCACGTCGAAGATGGTTATTCCTATTGTGGCAGCGCTGCTTGGTTCAGCAGTAACATATTTTGCTGTTGCTTCAGGTGATTCGTCGAATAGTATTACAAACGTACAATCCGTCGCAGAACAAACTCTGCAAAGCGCAGATGAGAATCCTGCACCTGCACTTTCGGCAATTGCTCCGACAAAATTATCATCGGAAACAAATACGAACACTTCGACAAGCATACGTACTATTGTGAAGACGGTATATGTACCATCGGCAGTTATTCATGATACAATTATTATTGAGAAGGAAGTATTTGTATCACAGAATACAAATATCAACTCAAACAATGAAGTGGCAATAAAGGAAGTTGTTATACCAAGCATTACTCCGAAGAATGAGAATCTGGTCGAGGAGCTTCCGATTAAGAATCTCAATGATAAAGAACAGACAATGCTTTCTGATATACGCCAAACAAAAGCGACCGATGGCAACGACATTTTTGTCGGCATCAGAGGTATGACGATGCTTACTCTCTTCCCGAGTCGAGAGATAGAGTCAAGCGAGAAAGACCTCATCAATAATCTTTC
>JAYUZC010000225.1:0-5602 GCA_043752045.1 Bacteroidota bacterium
CGATCAACGACCTTCCATAAATGCCTTGCTTGTTCAAGAGTTTCCTCTGTTGTATGAGCTAAACGCGGATCAACTTCAATACTCACAAAGCCGTCATTACCTCCAGTAGCAGCATAGACATCTTTAAGTATATCACAGGCGTTTCGGATATCATCGGTCGTTAGCTTCTCATATATCTCCGTAGTTGTTTTGCCTTCGGCTGCGAGCGAGCGAATATCACCATCGTATTCTGTGCTCTTTGCGATTGCCTTCTCAAAGATCGATGGGTTTGAAGTTACGCCTCGCAGATCAAGGTCTGCTATCATTTTCTGAAGTCCACCGCCGGCAAGAAAACTTCTGCTGATGTTATCGTACCATAAACTTTGACCAAAGGTTGAGACGAGTTTCCAAGAATTGTGCATAGAGTTATGAGAAAAATAAAAGCCCTCGTTTAAGAACGAGGGCTTTCTAAAAGAAGTGTCGTAACTTTTTTTATTGGATGAAATAACGAACCGCTACCCCAGCCCATGCTCCGCTAGCTGTCCAGTCACGAGCAGTATCATCCACTTTCGAAAGCGGAAGGTCGTACCCAACCGTCGGTGTTGCAATCCATGTTGGTGATAAAGGGATATCATAGGTAAACATTGGGCGAAGACTCAGGCGCAACCCACTTGCCCCATCAACCTCAGAAGACTCTGTCACGGTTGATGAACCTGTTACAGCAGAAACTGTAACTGTCTTATTGAGAGTACTTGCCATCTTAATACCCGTTGTAAATACCACCGATAATCCAGGACCAACAGGAGCTGGACCTTCGATAAAGTTATATTTATAGCCAAGGTTTATCAACATATAGGACAAGTCTGCTTTCACACTTGTCTCGATATTACCAGGCCCTGTCTGTCCGTTCACCTTTGTAGGTACGTTGCTACGGTTTGCATTATCAGAGCTAAAGCTTGACGATTTAGAATCGTAGATTGCTTCAATAATGATAAAGTTTTGCATACCGGTGCCAAGAGGTAGTTCTGCAGAGATACCAGCGAACGGTGCCACACCTGACCCATTTTCAGCCATAAAACAGCCCGGCTCAGAATTAAGAATCGGGAATGCGGCTGTTCCATATGTTACAAGATTTACACCACCGATAGGACCGATAAGGAAGCCGCCACCCGTCTCAGGCATAAGAACGCCTTTATCAAAATCCTGGGCAGAGGCATAGTGTGTGCTAAACATGGTAGCACAGACGATTACACAGCTAATTAATTTCTTTTTCATACTCATTTTTAACGAAAAAAGGGTCATTAAATTACGTTATTTTACACTTAATGGTTCACTATTAATTTACCACTGGTAACAGATTTTTCCAGTGCCAATCGGTAAATATATGTCCCACTCGGTAGCGTAGAGGTATCGTAGAGTACTTCATACGAACCGGCAGGATGCATTGGGCGGTTGACGATCACCGCTATAACATTTCCAAGTTCATCGACAAGATCAAGCTTTACCGTTCCTTGGTAGCGTGTTGCATAGCGAAGGGTAACAACACCTCCTGTCGCAGAGGTAACCGGATTCGGGCTTGCCGGAGCGATCACAGTGGGTACTCTGCCGTTCATCATCATGACAAGTGATGAATCACCACACTCATAGACAAGTTGGGTAGCAGTACTATTGCCCTGAATCGTCACACACGCACCAATAGGCGTTTGATCATCATGCGCTAATCGGACATCGGTCATAGTAACCGTCGTCGCTTTTTCTTTTGCAAGTTTTGCATTAAAGAAAATCTCGCCGAGTTTAGTTACACCATCTATTAGTGGTGTATTACTTGTAAGTATTAGTGTAAGTGTTCCCGGAGCACCACCGATGCCATTGACAACATTTGAGGCAGGGTCGACAGACCAACCTCCTTGGAGATTCCTGACTGCAGCAGCAACATCATTATTGGCGATATCCAATATGTCCGTATTATACTGATACACTAATGTTATACGGCGTATATCTGCTTGATCAAGCGGTCCGATAGCAGGGTCTTTCGTTACCGAGAAGTCTATCGGAAGGACAACATCTGCCTCACCAGCTTCAAGCTGCTGATCGGCAATATCAAATATGGAGCTTACATTCGTTACCATTCCGTCTGAAGTACCTTGAACATGCGCCCTCATGAGTGAATCTCTTCCATCAGCTAAAGTAACTGTTATATCTACATATGCATCATAGCTTTGTACACCAACAGAAGCCGTCGGAACAACAACTACCGACATTTGCAAACTTGTACCAGCTGGAATAAAAGTTGGAAGTATCGCTGGGAGCACGAAATTACCTGGATTCAAACCAGTTAAGATGATACTTTTTATCGGCACGCCAACACTATTAGAGTTAGTCATTGTTACTTCCTTTGTCGTGGTAGCGCATGAAAAAATGAGAGGTGCAGTAAAGCCCTGCACTGTCGGTCCGCCAAGTGATGTACCAGCCTGAGAGAGAAGCACACCGATAGGATTCGAACAATCGTTCGATGCCACGATAAAGCCCTGGCGCTGCAGTAGAGACGGGCTAAAGGCAGGGTCAAATTCTACATCAATATCTAAACATTCATTCTCTGCTAATGTTATTGGTAATGTAGAATATGTTGTAGCGCCAACACGATACCCTACCACAGCGAATGCAGCAGCGTATTGCCCTGGTGTTTCGGTCACATTATAAATCGTCAGAGAGTCCGACGCATTATTGCAAACCTGAAGACTGCCTGTCTGCTTAGGTCCACCAAATGGGACAACCGCGTACCCAATACTATCTTTGGTAATGATCATTTCTCGATAGACAGCATTCACCGTAGCAGATGCTGTATTTGTTGTGTCGTTCGTATTGCTGATCGCAAAGATATTTGTTGTATATAAACCTGAGGCTTTCGCCGGAGGTACAAAATCGATGAATGCGTTAAATTCTTCATTCGGTTGGAGTGTCACTGGCAAGGTAATTACTTGCCCTGCTGCATTTGTGTAGATGAGCGGTTGCGTAAAGTTCGGGTCTCCGGCGACAACTACACGGTCAATGGTCAACGGAGCAGTACCCGTCGCGATGACTTGAAAAACGAACGAGACGGTCTGGTCACAGTTCATTGTCGTGACGGTATCTTTAACGGTGATCCCTCCCGGAGCTATACCGCAGCCCTCAAGCGTTGCTGTCTTTTCTCCCGCTTCAAGGGTCGTTACATGAACAAGGGTTTGAAACGTACCCACTGCATTTGCCTGGAATGTAATTTCAAATTTTTTCTGCCCGTTAAATCCATTTCGCGCAGGTCCGATAACAAATGGGAGATTATTACTTGCGGGATTCAACGGATCAAACCCAAAGCGAACTATATCATCTATAGTTATGCTTTGAACGGTAAGCGGTTGGGTTGATGAAGTATTCGTAACAAGTAACTCCGTTTTGAATATCTTTTGACCGACGAGATTACATTTGAAGTCATACCCACTGACGACAAAATCAGGTGAGCCACCATTGCCGACAAGAACAACCTTTTGTTTTGAACAGCCGTCATCAAGAATGAGCGTATCTGTTACAGTAGAGAGCGAAAGTGGCTCAAATGATACCTTTACAATTCTACTGCCACCGACTGGGATGTCCGTGGTAACAAGACTATCTATTTTGAAGCCCTTATTGCCAAAGAAGAGTTTTACATCATTAATGGTAAAGGGTACAAGCCCGGTATTGGTAATAGTAACATATTGACTGATTGGTTGACCTGTTGTACCAGTGCCATAATTTACAAGTGATGGGGACATTGTTGCCGTAAGTGGCTTATAGACACTCGTTACTTTTGATTTATTCCCCGAAAAATCATAGACAGAAACAACAAGTAATGCTTCTTTTGTCGGGTCAATGACACACATTGAGTAGAATGCTGTATCTTCCGGTGAGCCACTTTGATACGTTGGATCGGGTGTATATGTCATGTTATAGTTGGTATCCACGACCATATCAGCAAGTCTTGATGCCGGCGGAAAAATATGTTGATCGGATTCACCAATTACTGCACAATAGCAGTCTCCAATATCTGAAATGAGTGGTGCAATAGTATCAGGATCGTTAAACGTCCGTATTCCAAGGGCACCGCTCCAAGCATACGAATCATAACTTCCGTATCCATAAACATATACTCCAACTCCTGAATCACTCTTTACATGGTGAGTACCCTGATTAAGAGAGCGAATGCGGAATGCTGTATAATTTGAGTAGGGTATCTTCATCCTATTGGTCGCTTTATACTGTGCTATCGGCAAGCCATCAAAAGTAGTCGTCAGAATTGCATTGTCATGTACTATAACATTTGCAAAGTTACTAAATCCAGTTCCAGTGGAGATCGTAGGTGTTTGAAATACAACTTCGGGTGTGAACTGCTCTATTGAGTTAACAACCACCATTGCAGGGTCACCAATGCCGTTATTATCCATGCCCTGATCATCAACCCAAGATGTTGAGTTAATATACTGAGCCACTAAAAACGGGGCATCACTGGTAAAGTATGATGCATCTGAAACATCCGGACGGAAAAACGGCTCATACTTTTTGGAGAGTATACAGAATACTGAATTGTTGCGGTAAATAGTCTGACCATCTTTTGATGGGATAATCAAGAAGGAATCTCCTCCTCTACGATTCGCGAACGGGACTGTCGCATACGTTTGAGCCCAGGTTCTCATTGGAGGAATCATATCGCAGATATGGTCGCAATACAAATATTCTCCGGGGATATTTGGGCACTGTGAGGCACCAACAACTCCAATTGGTTTATTTGAAGTAATATAGGTACCGGAAAAGTCAAAGTCATCAACATTCTCCGGAAGCACGGATTGATATTGCACTACCTGACCGCGATTGAGTACTTCCGTAAATGGTACACCTTTCTTATGGAGCACTGTCGTTGGCTGTCCGTCAACACGAATGTCCGTCGTTGGGGTAATGGTACAAACAGTGTTATCTTGATTTGCTACAATACAGAACTCCGAAGGATAATCAAATACAAAACTCCCAAACCCCTCGTAAAGCGAGCCGTAAGCAGCGACGACATATTCGGTACCCCACCCTATCGTTGGGATGATATACATACCGTCTGAGGTAGCGGGGTTACGCGAGAGTAAATACGCAGTAATATCAGCATCGTTGGACCACACCCGTATTGCCTTGTCCTCAACAACACCACTTGTCGTTACTTCCCAACCAAGAGGAATAAAGAACGAAGCAACTTTATAAGCAGTGATCGGGAAGCGGTAGGTTGTGCCACCTGTTATTGCAACGTTTATGGTTGTATTATTTGCGCTTGTCACATACAACTGGTAATACTTACCACTTTGGCTTTCATAATTTTGAGCCATCGTAAACCAAAGGTCACGACCCATAGAAAGGTTTTTGTCCTTCTGTTTTTTTATAACAGTATGCTCAATACGTGCATTTTGAGCAAATGTGGTAGCTGCAAATATGATAAAAAGCGATGATAGAACGACGCGTCTGATAGAGGGTACTGACATAGCCTCTCCTTCCTTTTCTATATATAAGTAATACGTGACACAACTCATCTCCAATGCACATTGCAGTATGGAGAGTCTTATTCTTTCGGGAGAAA
>JAYUZC010000226.1:0-2088 GCA_043752045.1 Bacteroidota bacterium
GTCTCGATTACCAGGAGCCGATTCGGGTCAGAACAGTACTTAGCCAACGCCTCATCCTGATAGGGAGCATTCATTTGTGCATACGAGAGGACCGATAGCACAGAAAACATACATAGATAGATATACCGCATAATGTGTAATTTATTGTAAATGACTACGGAAAACTCTCTCTTACGAAGTCTGGTTTCGTTGGTTTCCAACTTGTTGGGAAAGCTCCTGCTCAAGCATGCGTAGATATTCCCATGAATAGATACCAGTATCATGTCCATCTCCCCATGCGATTTGGATAGCATATTGCCCGACGGGAGTTAAAGACTTCAATTCATACATCCCCTCTTGAAAGACGGTAAGTGGTGCGGGCTTATATACTTTCCCGAACATAACCTCTCCTTTGCATCCGGCACATGGGCAGCCCTCGCGCAGGAATGAAATCGCAAAACGAGAAACATGCCCATCATCCCACGTGAATTCAAGCTCTCCAGATTCTTTGAGTTTTTGTATTTTTGTAGGCCTCATACTCGTTGTATTATTGGGCTTGTGGGGGAGGGGGAACTGCCGGATTTGACTCGAAGGTAATCGCTTTAGGTATTATAAACAATGACGTGTCTACATTCCAAAGCGTATCAATTGATACCGCAGTCTGTATCAATGCACCGCCATTTTGATCCTCAATAATCCTTTTTAGAACAAGTCCTTTATAAAAGCATAACGTAACATTTCCCATTACTTGTCTCCAACGTTGGGTAGTGACCCCAGCAACAACTTCCGTACCTTCAAGTTGAAACTTTCCTTGTTCAAGAACGCTGTCAAGGATTTCGGTATAGGGTGGGAAATCAGTTTTCAACTTGTAAAGAGAATCCAGCGATTGGATACGCAACTGTTGTCCGCTCGATGAGCCTGGAGTAGTAATAAATACCTCAGCAAAGCGTGTGAGGACGGTACGATTATTCGGGATCGAACGTCCACCAAGGAAGCCAACATAATTGGATTTAACCAACTCAAA
Organism: Bacteroidota bacterium; assembly: GCA_043752045.1. GTDB lineage: Bacteria > Bacteroidota > Ignavibacteria > Palsa-1295 > Palsa-1295 > DATDEW01. The sequence continues at coordinate 1,004 of JAYUZC010000226.1, forward strand.
TTCCCCATAATTTGCAATATAAAGTTCTTCAGACCCATTACCTGCCCCCGAAAAAACATATCGGACATGGACATTTTTGAAAGGGTACCGTTAAAGCGAAGTATCCCCAATATTTTCAGAATTTGAACACGATGATACCACAATTGCAAGTACCAAAAGCACAAAAGTTAACCTTTTACTATGCATAGAACCGTCTTTACAGTTTTCTTGATTATTATATAAAACTAACACCACTCCCCTTTACAACGTGCTCAAAGAATGCAAGTGAGAGCTTTTCCTGTACGGAATTCATCTTGAGCCGTTCATTCAGATTCTTAAAGTCAACCATGTCAAGCGGTTGATCTTGATTAAAACAACTAAAGACAAATCCTTTCTCTTCTTGTGTAATTGGGTCAACGTGCTTTTGCAAACACTGTGCACATACTTCTTTCATCATACACTGCATAGAGCTGTTGATCGAGCCAATAGCTTCGTGCCCTTCTTTAAGTAGTGGTTTGAGTGCACCCCCTTCGCGACGTGAATTCTTTATCGCCGACATCATTCTATCAGAGCCAATAGCGATGATACGGTCAACATCACAGAACCGAGCAGATTGCTCAACGCCGAACTCGCCGCTGTTGTATGCAAGCATTGCTTGAATAATATTCCCACGGAAATGGGCGTCTTGTTCGCGATGTGGTTCAATCAATGAGCCGGCATCTGTTGACCATATTACTTGATCGGTCGCCGCCTCTACTTCTTCGCGCTTAAAAAGATCTTCGCCATTCTTATACCCAGCAAAGTAAATAACTTTGTTATTATTCTCTTTAAGAGCTTTCGCAATAGAGAAGAGTACCGCATTACCAAGTCCGCCGCCGGCAAGCAGAACTGTTTCATTCTGTGGTATTTCAGTTGGCGCACCCGTCGGTCCCATCACTACTATTGGCTCACCTGGTTTGAGCATTGCACACAACCGCGAACTTGAACCCATTTCCAGCACAATCACAGAAAGTAGTCCTTGCTCTTTATCAACCCACGCACCGGTGAGTGCAAGTCCCTCCATTGCCAATGGAATACCCTGCACTTTGGGTGCAAGGCGTTCAAAG
>JAYUZC010000227.1:0-5600 GCA_043752045.1 Bacteroidota bacterium
GAATGACCGGATATTTGTCACCGGAAAATATTGGTCAAAAGTATTTGAGATCAAACTCAAGAAGAAAGGCGCATAACAAGTGACGATGAACGACGAATATATATCCCTCGTCTTTGATGTATCACTTGACGAGGAAGATGCGCTGCAAGGGTATTTCCTGATGAACTTTGATGTACAGGGATTTGAGGAGACACCGACAGGTGAGATGATAATTCATATCAACAAGAACGAGTGGACACCTGAAGCGGAAGCTGCGCTAAAAGAATTTACTGCTACATACCCCGAAGGTAGTATCACACTTGATGAAGTTCTTACACATAAGAACACCGATTGGAATGCGCAGTGGGAAGCAGGTATCGAGCCACTGCAGATAAGTGAGTCGCTTGTCATCGCGCCAAGCTGGAAGCTTGAAGAAGCAAAAGTCTTTAACCCGAAGCACCTCATCGTCATCGACCCGAAGATGAGCTTCGGCACAGGTCATCATGAGACGACACGGCTATGCCTAAAGATGCTTGAAGGGATTGATTGCAATGGAAAAAATATCCTCGATCTCGGCTCCGGCACAGGTATCCTTGCAATGTATGCGATGATGTTGGGTGGTAGTCATGCCATTGCTATTGATACAGACGAGTGGGCATATCATAACTCGATAGAAAATATTGAGCGCAATGGATATTCACCTGATAGGATAGAGATTCGTCTCGGCGACCTGACAACTGCAACAAAACCGGAAGACATGTTCGATCTTCTCATCGCCAACATTCATCGCAATGTGTTGCTTGCTATTGAGAACGAGATCGCTACACATCAAGAGAGCGGCGGAATACTACTACTATCAGGTATCCTTGAGTGGGATAAAGATGAGATAGTGGCTGCATACGAAAAAGCAGGATACACTCTCAAACGAACGATGCAAGAGAATGAATGGATAGGTCTGGAGCTGGCGCGCAATTGAGAGTAGCCGCACTTGATATTGGTACGAATACCTGTCTTATGCTCATCGGAGAGTTAGATGGGTTGGGACAATTAAATATCGTCCGTGATGAACATGGCATCGTCCGGCTCGGTGAGAATGTCGATAAAACGCGAAAGATAACTGATGAAGCATACGGCAGATTATCTTCGACACTCACTAAGTATAAGTCAATTATCAATGAATTGCAAGTTACTAACGTTGCCTCTTGCGGAACAAGCGCATTACGTGATGCACTTAACAGAGATGAGATACTTGCAAGAGTAAAGAATGACTTTGATATAAACATCTCCATCATTGAAGGGGATAGAGAGGCAGAGCTTACTTATCTTGGCGCAACATTTGATCTCTCTGCGATTGAAGGGATAACTGCCGTGATTGATATAGGTGGTGGTAGTACGGAGATAGCTTTCGGAAAAAACGGTAAGTATCAACATGGGAAAAGTATTGATATTGGTGCAGTTCGTTTAACCGAGCAAGGCATCAGTAACAACGGTATCCAAGCTGCATTTGAGGCAACATTTTCAGGAATAGAGACACCTTCGCAAGTAATAGCAGTAGCTGGGACTCCTACAACACTTGCCGCGATGAAACTCGGGCTTATCGAATTTGACCGAGAGAAGGTCAATCATTGTAAACTCACCTTAGAGGAAGTAAAGGCATACCTTGATATACTCACCTCTCAACCGACATCAATTATCTTAGAGATATATCCAGTTATACCACAAGGTCGGGTAGATATACTTCCTGCCGGGGCTACTATTCTTTATGAAGCGATGAAGTTTTTGAAGGTCGAAAGCGTCAGTGTGTCAACCGGCGGGTTGCGTTATGGAATTGCTCTTGACGCGTTAGCAACTCTATCAGGATAATATTTTTTGAAGCGTCGCAACGAAAGCATCAAGGTCTTCGATGCTGTTGTTATTTGAAAGTGATACACGAATTGATTTCCGAGCTACTTCTCCCCCTTTACCCATTGCAAGCAAAACATGAGATGGCTGCAACGCGCCGGATGTACATGCTGAGCCGTTCGAGACTGCGATACCATCAAGATCGAACCGAATGATGAGCGCATCACCTTCGACTTTTGCAAGCACTTCCGCTGTGAATGTGATATTAATGATGTTATCAACCGACTTACCACTGGTAGGAGTGTTAATTACTACACCATCGATCTCATTGAGCCGACGCATTAAATAAGAATTAAGCGAGTGAATATATTCTCTTCTTGCTTCCATCTCTTGCATCAGAATCTCCGCTGCTTTCGCAAAACCTACTGCAAGTGCAACAGCTTCCGTGCCGCCACGGCGGTTTCTTTCCTGTGCGCCACCATGAAGAAGCGGCTCTATCATCACGGTACGACGAACATAAAGTGCGCCGATACCTTTCGGACCTGCAATCTTATGCGCTGAAAGAGAAAGTAGGTCAACGCCCCACTCTTTTACATTGATGTCTATCTTTCCGAGTGCTTGAACTGCATCTGTATGAATCAACGATAGTGGTGATAGCTCTCTTGTGAGCGAAGCAATTTCTTTTATTGGATTAATACTTCCTGTCTCATTATTAACACTCATGATAGAGACAAGAGAAGTATTCTTTGAGAGTGATGAACGAAGGGCATTCATATCAACGATACCGTCACTATCAACCCCAATGCAATGTACCTCCACACCAAGTTTCTCGACAAACTCCGCCGGCTCAAGGACAGCATGATGTTCTACTTGAGAAACGGAAATAGATTGTTCTTTGAAATTCCTACCGGCAATGTGTGCAGCGAACACAGCACCTTGGATAGCATGGTTATTGGCTTCCGTACCGCCGGAGGTAAAGACTATTTCGCTTTCTTCAGCGCCGATAGCCGATGCGACAGTAGCTCTTGCATCTTCGAGGGCAATGCGTGCTGATCTGCCAAGTTGGTAGATGCCCGACGCATTACCAAATCCATCTCGTAGATACGGCAACATCGCGTCCAAGACACGTTCATCGAGCGAAGTCGTTGCGCTGTTATCGAGATATATCATTTGGTGATACTGATAAAAAAAAGCTCATACCAAAGATATGAGCTTATAACCGGTCGCAGCGAACTGCGACACAATTGACGTAGAGGAGTACCGAGATATTATCCCTGCTCTTCTTGGATGCGTAGCTGACGGCGCGATGCGCGCTGAAGCATCATCTTGTTCTTAATAGACGGCTTTTCGTAAGCTGTACGTCTGCGGAACTCACGCAATATACCTGCACGCTCATATTTCTTCTTGAAGCGGCGGAGTGCGCGATCGATCGGCTCTCCCTCTTGTACGATTATTCCTACCACGAGTATTTATCCCTCCTTCAAAGGTGATTATTGTTGAAAAAATTAAACCGTAAAATTCTCTAAAAGTTTTTTCTCGCCTGTCTTATCAAAATGGATGATAATAGCGTGACGGCCAGAGCCGGTCACCTCTTTGGACATCACTGTCCCGATATCATCCCAATCCTTATGATAGACCGCTTCGCCGATAGCATAAATACGCTGCGGCGTATAGAGCGTACACTCTGATGCTGACATCCCGACATGCGACTTCGGCTTGTCATCGAGCATCGCCGTTAAGTTGACGAGCATCGTGTTATGGCACTTCGTACAGCGAACCCAGAGGTTATCTGTCTTGCGCTCTCCGGTGATCGGATCAATCGGCTGCGGCTCTTCGCCTGCTGCCTGTGTCAATGCCTCACCTACGATCTCCTTGCGTGCCGTCTTTGTACAATCGGAGCAGAGGATAAGCCCTGTAATATATTTCATGCGACGGCGCGTTCTACCGCGGGTCGTACGTTTTGCTTTGGTCTCTGTTGCTGCTTTTGCCACTGCCATCTCCAAAATTGTTTATATTTGTTCTCCGAACTTTGCGGCTTTCTCGCCGAATATGACCTGTTTTCCACAAAAAACGGGAAAAAATGTCATTGCCTAGCGGTTTTATCCACAAGCGAAGACTACAAATATACGAAGAAATTTCCCTTAACCAACTGAAAACAGTAAAAATGGCGTTTTCGTGCCGGGGAAAACAGATTCAGCTCATCCAACCCCTCGAGCAGCAAAAATTATTACTGCATCAGCTCAAGTTGTCGTTTTATTTCGCCTACTTTGTTTGAGAACTGGCTGTCGTGGCGCATGTCGTCAACGACGGTCTGTTGGGCGTGGATGACGGTTGAGTGATCGCGTCCGCCGAAATGTAAGCCGATCGTATTGAGCGTACTTGGCGTAAGTTCTTTGCAGAGATACATCGCTACCTGACGTGCCTGCACAACTTCCTGCTTGCGTGTCTTGGCGCGAAGAAGTTCTTCTTCTATGCCGAAGCTTTTTGCAACAAGTTTCTGGATGGTCTCGATAGAAAGCGTCGGCGCGGAGCGGCGCGCAACTTTGCGAAGTACATCACGCGCGATCTCGATAGAAGGTTCTTTGCCTTCGAGCGAAATGGTTGCCTCTAACGAAATGAGGCAGCCCTCAAGCTCGCGAATATTCGTCGTGACATTCGAGGCGATGAACTCCAGCACCTCTTCAGAAATATCAAATCCGTCGCGGACCGCTTTCAGACGTAAGATCGCCATACGGGTCTCGAGGTCCGGCGCGCCGATATCAACTGTCAATCCCCATTGCAAACGGTTCAAGAGGCGATCGTCAATATCTTTGAGTTCTTTTGGTGGACGGTCGCAGGTCAGGATGATCTGCTTACCGTTCTCGCGAAGTTCGTTGAACGCATGGAAGAAGCTATCCTGCGTACGTTCCTTACCTGCGAAGAACTGCACATCGTCAATGATGAGCATATCCATCGAGCGGTAGTAGTTATTGAAGTCGGTCATCTTATCGGCCTGTACCGCATCGACGAACTCCTTGGTAAACCGTTCGCTCGAAGTGTAGTGGACGCGCAGATCAGGATACTTATCAAGCGCGGCATTCCCGACCGCTTGCACTAAGTGCGTCTTGCCAAGCCCAACGTTTCCGTAAGCAACAAGTGGGTTGTAGCGTGTACCACCGGGATTATTTGCAACAGCCATCGCCGCTGCAGCTGCCAACTTGTTTGACTCGCCTTTGATAAATGTATCGAACGTATAGGTAGGGTTGATGTTCGGGTCGAATGGCGGCTTCGGTGTTATCTTACCATTGTTAGCAGATCGGTTCTCGCGGTAGACAGCTAAGGGCTGCTCGAGGCGCGAGTTTCTCGGTTCGGGTGAGGGGGCAGTAAGTACCTGCGTTACTGGAGCAGATGCAGGGATGAGCGTTGTCTCTAGTCCTTCGATGTCGTCAGCATGTTCAAAGCCGAACGACGCGGATTGCCCGAGCAATTCCTGAAGCGCATTCTCGATAAGCTCCTGGTAATGCTGAAGTATCCATTCGGAGATGAACGTACTCGGCGCGATGAGCATCAGCTTCGTACCTTCAAGCGACTTCGCTGTGACAGGTCCGAACCATGTCGTGTAGCTTTGCGCAGAGATCGCCGATTTTATGCGTTCGCCGATGCGGTCCCATAAAATAACAGCCGCGGCTGAAAGCTCGCCGGCGACTATCGCCTCGTTTGCGTCTTTCTGTTTCTCTGTAAGTACTCCGCCTGTTGCTACTGACATATCAAAAATCGTATCTACGGTTACCTGTTCATTT
>JAYUZC010000228.1:0-5599 GCA_043752045.1 Bacteroidota bacterium
TTCCGCAACCCTGATCTTAAGGCTATTGCTTCATCAATAAATGATAAAGTCATATTCGACGGCCGTAATATTTACGATCCGGAGAAAATGAAAGAATTCGGGTTTACTTACTTTGGAATTGGAAGAAGATAAAATTTATGCCACGTACTCTCATCACCGGCGGAGCCGGATTTTTAGGTAGCCATCTTTGTGAACGATTTGTTGCTGAAGGTCATGATGTTATCTGTATGGATAACCTCGTCACCGGACATGCCGATAATGTTGACCATCTGTTCGGCAAGCCGAACTTCACCTTCGAGCATTACGACGTTACAAATTTTATCCACGTCCCTGGGCATCTGGACTACGTTTTGCACTTTGCATCGCCTGCCAGCCCTATTGATTACCTCAAGCTGCCTATCCAGACGCTCAAGGTGGGCTCTCTAGGGACGCACAAGGCACTCGGACTCGCCAAGGCGAAGAATGCCCGCTTCCTGCTCGCTTCGACCTCAGAAACGTACGGAGACCCCGCTATTCACCCACAGCCGGAAACGTACTGGGGAAATGTGAACCCGATTGGTATCCGCGGAGTCTATGACGAAGCAAAACGCTTTGCCGAAGCGATGACAATGGCATATCACCGCTATCACGGACTTGAGACGCGCATCATCCGAATTTTCAATACCTACGGCGAGCGTATGCGCATCAAGGACGGACGCGCCATCCCTGCCTTCACGACACAGGCACTCCGCAACAAAGATATCACAGTTTTCGGGACCGGCTCGCAGACGCGCAGCGTATGCTACGTCTCTGACCTAGTCGAGGGTATCTACCGTTTGCTTATGTGCGACTATTCGAACCCCGTGAATATTGGCAACCCCGATGAAGTAACGATGCTACAGCTTGCCGAAGAGATCAAGGCGATGATACCCGAATCACAAAGCAAGATCGTCTTCATGCCCTTGCCGCAGGATGACCCGCAAGTCCGCCAACCCGATATCACCCTCGCCAAATCTCTCCTCGGGTGGGAGCCAAAAGTTGACCGCAAAGTCGGCTTAGAAAAAACTATTACCTATTTTAGGGAAGCGTTGAAGTAGGAAATGCCCAAAGTACTTTTCATCAATGGATATTCATTCTTTTTCTTCTCCAACGAAGGAAATGAGCCGATACACGTTCATGTAAAAAAGGGAGATGCAATTGCAAAGTTCTGGCTTAAGCCGGAAGTAGAGATTGATTATTCAGAGGACTTTTCGCCGCGTGAGTTGCGTTTCATGTATGAGACTCTTGTTGTAAATAGAGATGCTTTAATTCAAAAGTGGAATGAATACTTCAGTTGAAACACGATCACGAGCTACAACGCTTGACTTTACTGATGATTATCTCATTGTTTATCTCGACGATGCGAGAGTTATCCAAGTGCCTATTATTTGGTATCCTCGCCTTCACAATGCAACCCCCGAACAGCGCAAGAATTACACATGGATTGGCAAAGGTCTTGGCATTGAATGGGAAGAATTAGATGAACATCTCTCCGTCGAAGGATTCTTGAAGGGGCAGCATTAATAGTCGTATTTCGTGGTCGATTAATATTAAATAATACTTAATGCCGATACCAGATTATCAGTCAATGATGTTGCCGACACTTCGTTTGCTTGGTGACGACAAAGAACATCGCACTCCAGAACTTATTGCAAAACTTGCCTCCGAGTTTAAACTTACTCAAGAAGAACTTGAAGAAATGTTGCCGAGTGGGACACAGCCACGATTTGCAAATAGATTTTATTGGGTTATTGCAGATTTCCGTGGTGGGTTGCTTGTCAATAATATTGAGCGAGGAGTCTATAGAATAACACAACGAGGTCTTGATCTTTTGAAAGAGAATCCAAAAGAGGTACGCATTAAAGATCTCTTGCGTTATGAAGAGTATAAGAATTTTAAACAACCGGGGAAGAAATCAAAGAGCACGATACAACAAGTAACATCTGTAGAAACAGAGCAAACACCCGAGGAGCTATTTGAAACAGGATATATCTCTATAAGACAAAAATTATCAAGCGAACTTCTTCAAACTATCAGAGGGTGTTCTCCATCGTTCTTTGAACAGCTTGTCGTTCAGTTACTTGTAGCAATGGGGTATGGTGGTTCTTACAATGACGTTAAACAGGCAGTCGTCGGTAAATCAGGTGATGGTGGAATAGATGGAATAATTAAAGAGGATAAATTAGGACTTGATTCTATTTATGTCCAAGCTAAACGCTGGCAAGATAATGTTGGAAGACCAACTGTACAAGCATTTGCGGGCGCACTTGATGGAATGCGCGCTCGAAAAGGTGTAATGATAACAACATCATCATTTTCAAGAGAAGCAACAGATTTTGTAAAAATAATAGATAAAAAGATAGTACTGATTGATGGTGAACAGCTTACTAGTTTAATGATAGATCATAATGTTGGTGTCACCACTTCGCATACTTACGTTATCAAGAAAATAGACCACGACTTCTTTGAAGAAGAATAACCCCTGCCCATACCCAAAACATACTTCGTCTTATTCCACACATTGGGTTTGGCTTGAGCTGAAGGTGCATGTAAAAGAGTGGTTCGTCCCGATCTCACCATTCGCATAATTATTTCCACCACATATCTTTTTGCATGATGCCGTTCTTTACTGTAAGTTCATTATGCTTCATGTAGCTTTCCCATCCGTTCTTCAGATATTTTTTATTCACGTAGATTTCTCCAGCACCTTCATCCCAATCTTCTGTGAACGGCAGACGCTCTAATCCCCAGATACATTTCTTTTGTTTTCCGTTTTTTGAGCTCCAGATGCCGACGAAGGTATTATTCATATAGCCGTCATCACCCTCTTGGTCGAGCGCCAACTTATCCGGCTCACTTGGCTTATAGATAAAATCAGTACGTAGTGTGCCGGTAAATACTCCTGAATATTTCGATGCTTTATCTTCAGTGAATTCATAGATGGCTGTGATACGAAGCGGATTGACGCTGTCATTCATCCCATGCGGTTGAGAGTATCGCAGCGCTTTGGTTATGCGAATCGTGCCTTCGAACGGAGTAACAACGTTCTTATGTCTGTCTTTTCCTTTCACTCTGTAGGAGAGGAGGTCATCCTTAACTTGCTCGATATCGGAAAGATGAAATTCTATGCGCCAGTAATCATCACCATACACACCATTCTGTGACTGCGAACCTGATAACCAAAATGAGGAAAGATCGTGCCGTTTCATTTCTTCAAGGGCATCAATCCCGTCTGAATATTTATCAAGGTCACGAACCCATTCTGCGCTGTAGTCTGCTTTCTTTTGGGCAAAAACTGATGCACCAAATGTAACAAGCATCAAAAGTAGCGTAATCTTCATATGCGTTTGCTTATTTATCAAAGGAAACAAATATAAGTAGATACTGTTGAGTTCTGCAATAAATTTGAGATAATCACCACACAGTTTGAAACAACTACTCCAATCATTGCGCTCGGGCGCTATTACGGTTAAGGATGTCGGCGCACCGCAGGCAGCAAAGCGTGCGGGCGTTATCGTCCGCGTTCATGCAAGCGTTATCTCTGCCGGTACAGAAAAGATGTCGGTTGACCTTGCGCGTGCATCGCTCATCGAAAAAGCCAAGAGCCGACCCGATGATGTCAAGAAAGTACTTGCCGAAATAAAACAACAGGGATTTTGGGCAACGTATAGCCGCGTGATGAATAAGCTCGACTCGCAAAAAGCGATGGGCTACTCATGTGCAGGCGAGGTGATCGCTGTCAGCCCCGATGTTGATGATCTTCGTCCCGGCGACCGCGTCGCATGCGGCGGACAAGGCGCTAACCATGCAGAGGTAGTCAGCGTACTTCGCAATCTCTGTGTAAAAATTCCTGATACAGTCAGCTACGAAGATGCATGCTACACAACACTCGGCGCAATTGCAATGCAAGGAGTACGACAAGCAGAGCCGACCTTCGGTGAGACTGTTGCGGTTATCGGTCTCGGATTAGTCGGACAGCTTACCTGTGCTATCGCACGAGCCGCAGGTTGTCAGGTTATCGGTATTGATCTCGACGAAGAGAACGTAAAACTTGCCGCAAAATATAATGCACATTTCGCATTTTGTCGAAAAGACGATAACCTTGTTGATAAGATAAAGTCATTAACATCAGGGTACGGAGTTGATGCAACGATCATCACTGCAGCGACAAGCTCGAACGACCCGATAGATTTTTCTGCTGCTATCAGCCGCGATAAAGGACGCATCGTTATGGTCGGCGTTACGAAGATGGATATACCACGCGACCCGTTCTTCGTAAAAGAGCTTGAGTTTAAGTTATCGCGCAGTTACGGTCCTGGCAGATACGATGCAACCTACGAAGAGAAAGGTATTGACTACCCCATAGGATATGTCCGCTGGACAGAGCGACGCAACATGCAGGAGTTCGTCCGCTTGCTCGACGAGAAGAAAGTAGAGCCGAAGTACATAACAACCCATACACTCCCGATCACCGAGGCCAAGCGAGCATACGACATGATCGCAGGTGAAATCAAGGAGAGGTATCTTGGGATCGTACTGACCTATCCGTTTGATGAAAGCCAAAAGTTAAAAACTAAAATTGATGCTCACCCATCACCCGTCACTCTTTACTCATCACACCCGAAGATAGGCTTTATAGGTGCAGGTAACTTCGCTCAAGGATTTCTTCTACCTAATCTCAAAGGTGCAGAACTTGTCATCGTTGCAAATGAGACAGGCGCATCGGCAGAAGATGCAAAAACGAAATTCGGATTCGCTCGCGCAACGACGGATTACGATGAAGTCATAAATTCATCTGATGTTAATACCATCTTCATCGCAACCAGGCATAATAATCATGCCGAGCTTATCACAAAAGCAATCAAAGCAGGTAAGCATGTCTTTTGTGAAAAGCCGATGGCACTCACTATTGAAGAAGCATCGCTGGTAGCGCAGGCCTATGATGGAAGTTCAAAGCTTCTGATAGGTTTTAATCGCCGCTTCGCTCCTCTGGTCGTGAAGATGAAAGAGCAATTCGGCGAGCCGCATCAGCCGAAGATGATATTCTATCGTGTCAATGCCGGACCAATTCCTGCATCGAACTGGACACAAGATGAAGAGATCGGCGGCGGACGCATCATTGGTGAGATTTGTCACTTCATTGATACTGCAGCATACTTAGCCAATGACAGCTTACCAAAATCAGTAACTGCAAAACATATCTCGACAGGTCGTGCTGATTCTGTTGACCACGATACCATCTCTATCACTGTTGATTACGAAGACGGTTCGGTTGCGACGATACTCTACATTGCTAACGGCGATAAAAATTTGCCGAAAGAAGAGATTCAAGTATTCTCAGGCGGACGTACAGCTATCATGAAGAACTTCACCGAGCTTGAATTCTATCGCGGCTCGGGCAAACCTAATGTCACCGCCGGACAAGGCAAAGGACATAAAGAAGAGGTCGAAGCATTTTTATCAGCGATCAAGAACGGCACACCATCGCCAATCCCATTTGATTCCATGCTGGCAACAACCGTCGTTACCTTTGCAATCCATGAGTCGCTCTCGACAGGCGAGACAGTTAGATTCTGATAAT
>JAYUZC010000229.1:0-2066 GCA_043752045.1 Bacteroidota bacterium
CAACTTCATCAGAGCAATTTGCGATCAGCCCGAGCGAGCCGCTGACTGACAACCATAGTGCCGAAGAAGTTATGGGGATGCTACGTGAGGTCGTTGACACACTGCCCCTCATATTCAAAGAAGTGTATATCTTGAGCGAGTTCGAGAATATGAATATGGATCAATGTGCAGAAGTGCTTGGTCTGACCCATGCAAATGTGAAGGTGCGCTTGTTTAGAGCACGAAAGATCGTTAGGACACGACTGCTTCATGAGCTTGGGATCGAAGAAAAGATTGGTTCTCTTAAAGAAGAAGAAGAAGAAATAGAGTAATAATTTTATAGAAACGAGGATGATATGATCATCGAAGATGGCGTTTTAGATTTTTTGGATGGTAATCTTGCTCCCGCCGAGGAGGAAGAGTTACTGCACCGTTTAGCCGTTTCGCCTGAACGGCGTGCGCTCTTGAAGCAGCACTTGCAAGTGCGCGAGCTTACCTCTGCGCTTGCACGCAAGAACCGTTACAACGTGCCGAAAGCAGTAACGGCATCGCTCTTCGAGACACTCTCTGCTAACGGCTACGCAGGACCGATATTCCATAGCTCGAATGAAAATGCCGAGATACTCCGCGCATCGCTTGAGAAGAACCTTGACAAAGCAGCTACAAAGGTAGTCGCCAAACGCAGCAAGTCGGCAATGCTCTTTAGCTCTGTGTTCTCATTCGTTTCAGGTGCAATACTGATGTATTTCTTCCTGCCTGGCTTAACATCGCAAACAGTTGAGACTACATTTGCTGATAATGCTCTAAGACCAATAGCAAATACAAACAGTATTTCTTCTTCTTCAGACGAATCAAAGACATCTGACAAGAATACAAATAGTGACATTGTATCTTCAGGGTCAATGAGTTCTATAGGCAATCCTATTGAACGTGTTGAAGCTTCAAGTCCGAGCATTGATGCGAATAGAGTAGCATCTGTAAGCTCATTGTCGGTTAATACAAATAACTCTTCGCTTGAAGTAATTGATAATGCGGTTACTATTTCTCATAATAGCAATATCACGATTACTCCGAATTCACTTGAGTTTGCAGGGTATAATACGAATGTCGAACTCGGTTCATCTGCAATGAATATTGCTTCTACCAGTGAAGTAATACATGCAACTCCGAATGTTGCGCTCAATAACACACCTGCATCATCGGTCAGCAATGACCGTGCAGAAATGCCAAAGCTGAATGAGCCAACCGTTGACCTCAACCGTGAACTCGCCAAAGCAACAACAAAAGCATGGTGGGATGATGGGGGTATGAGAAGCGGAAGCATATCGGATATTCGCACAAAAGGATACTTTGGTCGTGACCCGGAAGCCGAAAATGAGAATTCTATCTTAGAGCGCACCACAGCATCAATTCGCACAGGCGGTGGTTTTACTCCTGGTACTGACGGAATATCAGCTTCACTCGTAGAGTTTAAGTTATCTGCCGACCTCAATGATTGGGTAGTAGCTAAGCTTTCCTATGGTCAGTTCATGCCATACGAAACCGAAGCGCAGAATGCGGGCAAGAATCAGGACGGTGTCCGCCAAATTGAGTTGGTCCCTGTTTTACAATCGAAATCTGTTGTAAGTGCCGAAATCGGCATACGTTTTGATATTATCGGAGCTCCTATTGAGTTGATGGGTGGAATGTTGACCGATATGAAGAACGGCATCATCCCTCGCGCAAGCATATTCTCTCACTTCGAACTCTTCGAGAACTTTGATCTCGGATTGGGTATTGAAGCGCTTCTCTATACTAACGACATCTCATCGTCGCTTGCTGATAAGCAGAATCTATTCTCCTATGAACATCCTGTCCTTATCTCTGCACCAAAGAGCGAAGAGCTATCGGGGTTCATTGGTCCTGCTATCGAGGTTCAATGGCATTTTTAAGTGAACTACTTATTAAATTGATAGTTAAAAAGGACAGGTAAACACCTGTCCTTTTTTTTATATGAGGAAAAGTTTTTTTAGTATTGTATGCTTTCTTGTGCTTGGATGCAGTGAGCTTCCCCCGGTGGAGCCGGATCTCGTTGCAACGAAAGATCG
>JAYUZC010000230.1:0-2065 GCA_043752045.1 Bacteroidota bacterium
CGAAAAGAATTGGCTGCCCGGCTAAGAAATATTTCAATGGTCCTTCACCACATTCAAGATAGAGTGTAAAATCTTCACTACGTTCAAACGTACCGAGAATACAATTTCTATAGTACTGATCGTTACCGTTAATTTTAACATCAGATAGCGTCAGTGGTGTAAAGAGAGTATCAGTCAACGCAGTGATCATGTTGATAACTGCAACAGGTTGATTCTTTTCAAAACGTACTTCGTAGTCGGAAGAAATAGTAAACTCTATAGCTCCTTCATCCGGCTTCAACTGTGTATAGACCTCTTTGAGCGTGGTCGCAGGTGGTTCATCTGTATGCCAATGTGTTAAAAGGTCAGAATTATATCGGACTCTAAAACTCACATCTTTGACTCCTTCACCAATCCAATCTCTATCGGGAACAACAGCTATTTGTATTGTATCTCCTGCATGTGGTTTATCAGCAAGGTTAACCATCGACAACGTCAAATAATCCTTATCGATCGTTGCACCTGATACGGGTATGATACGAATAGGTAGTGTATCAGCATTTGACCAAAGAGTAATATCTCCAACAAATGCACCCGGTGTCGGGCTCGAATATCTGACGGGGATAGTCACGCTACCGCCGCGCGGAATAATGTACGGGTAAGAAGTTATCGAAAGAAAACTATAATGTGATTCTGAAAGTGTTAAAGAATCAAGTGTTATATCAGCGCACCCTGTGTTGGTTATTGTGATCGAACTGTCTTCTTCAATGCAGAGTGGGAGTGTGCCAAAATCTATGGAAGTTGGCCAGATGCTAAGTGTTCTCGGTCCACGCGAGACAGAAAATGACATCGTATAAACCGTGTCGAAGATACTTCCGTCAGCAAGACGGAAACGAACGCGAAATGATGCGCTATGATCTCCGATGCTAGTAGGTATAGAGAAAAGTGTAATCGCTAATGAATCCCCTGCTCCGAGTATAAGTTTTGGAATAGCAGAAGAAGTCTCGTATGAGAAGATACCAGAAGAAGAACTTAATTGAACAACATCCTCAACTACCATTGAATCGCATCCGGGGTTATTAATGGTAAATGATAAAGTGTCTCCGATACCACAGAAATCTGTTGGAGTAAATACCAGCGGAGTGTTATCAATACTTGCAATGTACTGCGACGTGCCCGGTGTGCCTAAGCCAAATAGAAATATGGGAATCGAGATCGGATCACCGGTTGCAGTTGCATGAAGTTCAAGCTGTGCATTCTCTAATAGATATTTTGTCGGAAAATATCGAATTTCTAATGTTAGAGTACTATCGGGTTTAAGTACCATAGGAAACAATGGCGGATTGACCAATGTAAACGCTCCAAGCGGCTGCAGATCAACCCAGTCGATAATAAGCTCTTCGCACGTTTGATTTGTATAAGTAATGGTAGTATCACTTATTACGCACGAACTTATCGAACCAAAATCTACCATTTCGACCGTGCTTATTGTGCCTGAACGGAATGTGCTTGCCTGCATGAAAAGCGTAGTATCAACGCGAGTATTACGTTGAATCAGTTCGATAGCCATATTTCCGGTCTCATATCCTGTTTTGGTAGGAATGAATCTAACCTTAATAGTAATTTGCGAGCCTGGCGGTATTATTATTGGAAGTGTGAGCGGATTATCTTGTCCGTCTGCCGTCAGGATACGCCAGTTGGTGATATTATCAAAGATCGCATTTGTAAGGTACATTGTATCACACCCAGGATTCCTCACGTGAATCAACGTGTCGCGATACGCACAGAAATCTGTCGGTGCGAGCGAATATGCGCTCGAGTCGAGATTAGCAATTAGTTTTTGAGCAACGCTACTGGCTATGATCGGAACAAGAGTATCGAAAGATCCAAACCCTGTTTGTGATAAAGAAGTAAACTTCACAAACTGAAATGATGATGGGAGGGATTGAGATGACTTGACCGGATCCCATTTGATACGTACCTGAGCAGATTGCCCAGGTTGAAGTATAAGAGGAAGTGTAGGTTTAAATAGGAATGACAATGCACCCGAAGTCACGACCTCATCAACAGGATTAGAAAAATCTAC
>JAYUZC010000231.1:0-5536 GCA_043752045.1 Bacteroidota bacterium
GGACGTGGTATTATTATAACGAATCCAAAAAAATCAGACTAAACATTACCAGTCCCCACCAGCTCCGCCGCCGCCGAAGGAACCACCGCCGCCTGACCAACCGCCACCTCCTCCACCGCCAAAACCACCAAATCCGCCTGAACTTGAACCGCCGCCTCTACCGCCGCTATTAAAGAGCAGTGACCAGAAAAGTCCTTGTAGTATTCCGCCCATACAGCCCGAGCCGCTGCCGACTTTGCTGACAAGTGTTCGCTTTGTACCTGTCCCGAAGAATGCTCTGGCAAGTACGAGTATCACAAAAAAGATAACCACGTAGATCATCGCCGAGCCGCCATCGCGTCCTTTCTTCTTTTTCGGCTCTGCCTTGAACTCACCTGCTGTTGCTTTGATGATTGCGTCAACCGTAGCATTTAGTCCGCCAAAATAATCTTGCTTGCGGAGTGCAGGGACAAGTATCTCGCGTCCGATATAGCTTGAGGTCGCGTCAGTAAGTGTCGGCTCAAGTCCGTAGCCGGGTGCGATGAACCACTTTCTGTCATCTTTTGCAAGCAGGATAAGCGCACCGTTATTCTTCTTTGCCTGCCCGATCTTATTTTCCTGCGCTGCTTCGATGGCAAAATCACTTGCCGGGTAGCCATCAAGCGTTGAGATGATCATGATGACGATCTGCGTCGAGGTCGAGTCCTCATTAGCGCGAAGTTTCGCTTCAAGCGTTGCTTTCTCTTCAGGCGAAAGTGTCCCCGTCCCGTCATAAACAGGGCTTGTCAGCTTCGGTATCGGCGGCCGACCGGAT
This sequence comes from Bacteroidota bacterium, assembly GCA_043752045.1. Classification (GTDB taxonomy): domain Bacteria; phylum Bacteroidota; class Ignavibacteria; order Palsa-1295; family Palsa-1295; genus DATDEW01. The sequence continues at coordinate 794 of JAYUZC010000231.1, forward strand.
GTGGATAGCTGGGCGGATACATTTGTCCCTGCCAGGAGAAATGCTATTGCTACAAAGAATGAGAGTACTACCTGTTTCAATGTATAAAATGATTTTCTTGTAAACAATCTATTTGCTAACACAGTCGCATTTTTTTGTGGATAAGAGACGGAACAGAATGCCTCCCTTTTAACCTGTTACAGTACAAAATTTCCACGTCTTGTGTCAGACTTCATCCATTTACATAATCATACGTATTATTCGCTGCTTGACGGTGCTTGCAGCGTCAAGGACCTGGTAAAGGCGGCGAAGCAGAATAATATGCCGGCAGTTGCCCTGACAGATCACGGTGTGATGTTCGGCGCGTACGATTTTTACAAGACTGCAAAGGCAGAGGGCATCAAGCCCATCATCGGTTGTGAAGTCTATATCATTACCGAAGGTTCGCGTTTTGACCGTGCCGCTATCAGTGACCCATCAGGCAAGCGTAAGGTGTATCACCATCTTATTCTGCTCTCGAAAGACCTGACGGGCTATCGTAACCTGATGAAGCTCGTGACCAAAGGACATACCGAGGGATTTTACTACAAACCACGCATTGATACCGATCTGCTTCGCGAGCATAGCGAAGGGCTTATCGCACTATCGGCTTGTGCGGGGGGAGTTATCTCGCCGTACCTCATCGCCGGTGAGTACGACAAAGCAAAACACATCGCCGGTGTTTATAAAGATATTTTCGGCGAAGATTTTTATATCGAGATACAGAATCATCATCTTGACGGCGAACAGAAAGTATTAGCATCAGCTCCGAAGCTTGCTAAGGAGATGGGCATTCAACTCATCGCTACCAACGACTGCCATTACATCAAGCCCGAACATGCTATCCCGCACAATGTCTTGATGTATATCAAAGATGCCGATAAGGATTCGCCACCAGATGTAACCAAGCTCAAGTACGGTACTGCGGAAAACTATTTTCGCTCATCTGATGAGATGAAGAAGCTCTTCAAAGAATATGAAGGTGCAATAGAGAATAGTGTGGCAATAGCAGAGAAGTGTAATCTTGAACTTCCCAAAGATATCAAGATGCCTGACTTCCCTATCCCACCGGAATCAGGTGTATCAACGCCGGATGATTATCTTGAGCAGCTTACATGGAAAGGTATCGATAAACGCTACAAGACAGTTGATACCGAAACCAAAGACCGCGCCCGTTTCGAGCTTGATGTTATCAAGAAGATGGGTTATCCCGGGTACTTCCTCATCGTGCAAGATTTTATCGCCGCCGCTCGTGCCGATGGTATTAGTGTCGGTCCCGGTCGCGGTTCGGCAGCAGGTTCGCTTGTTGCTTATGCTCTTGGTATCACGAATGTTGACCCGATAAAGTACAATCTCCTCTTCGAGCGCTTCTTAAATCCCGAGCGTGTCTCGATGCCCGATATAGACATTGACTTCGCCGACGATAAGCGCGAGAAGGTCATAGAATATGTTCGTAATCGATATGGGAAAGAATCGGTCGCGCAGATTATCACGTTCTCGACACTCTCTGCGAAGGCAGTGCTCAAGGATGTCGGTCGTGTACTTGGTGTACCGCTGAATATCGTTGGTGAGCTTACCAACTGCATCCCCGTCAATATGGGGCGTGTAACGCCGCTCAAGGAAGCAATGGAGCTTCCGGAGATGAAGGATGTACTGAAAAAGTATAACTCTGACGACAGAGTCAAGAAAATGCTTGAGTATTCTCTCGTCCTCGAAGGGTTTGCTCGGTCTGCTTCGAAACATGCGGCAGGTGTCGTTATCGCACCGGGAGATATTTCAAACTACGTCCCGCTTTATAAAGCACCGAATGTCGAGGAAGCTGTAACGCAATTCCCGATGAAGGACATCGAGGATGCAGGTCTTCTGAAGATGGACTTCCTCGGCCTTCGTACTCTTTCTATTATTGATACGACGATAGCACTCATCGAGAAAAATCATGGCGTCAAGATAAACATCGACGACATACCGATGGATGATCCGAAGACGTATGAGCTTTTCGGAAGAGGCGATACGCTTGCTGTTTTTCAGTTCGATTCTCCGCCGATGCAGAACTACATGAGGGCGTTGAAGCCATCGAATATCGAAGATCTATCGTCAATGAATGCTCTCTACCGTCCCGGACCGATGGAGCATATCCCGGAGTTCATCGAACGAAAACACGGCAGAAAAGAAGTTGAGTATCTGCATCCGAAGTTAGAGCCGATCTTAAACGAGACGTATGGCGTCATCGTAGTACAAGAGCAGGTAATGCGCGTGGCGCGTGACCTGGCGGGGTTCTCACTTGCAAAAGCTGATGAGATGCGCCGCGCAATGGGCAAAAAAGACCTTGCGAAAATGGAGGCGATGAAAGCGGTCTTCATTTCCGGCTGCATGGAAAATGAAGTGAGCGAAAAGATTGCGCGAGAGATATTCGATCGTCTTGCAAAGTTCGCATCGTATGGTTTCAACAAGTCCCACTCTCTTGCCTATTCTGTCATTGCATATCAAACGGCATACTTAAAAGCCCATTACACGACGGAATTCCTCGCCGCGAATATGACGCATGAGATGGGCGCAAGTGATTATGTTGTGCAGCTTATTGATGAAGCGAAGAAATTCGATATTGCAACATTGCCGCCTGATGTCAACTCAAGTTATCTTTCTTTCACTGCTACAAAAGAAGGAATTCGTTTCGGACTTGCCGGTATCAAGCAGGTCGGCGGTAAAGCAGTCGAAGCGATCACAGCTGACCGCGAGAAGAACGGAGCGTTCACATCGCTCTTTGATTTCACTGCCCGTCTTGATACTCGTCTCTGCAATAAAAAAGCTATTGAAGCCCTCGTTCAGGCTGGAGCATTTGATTCAACAAAACCATCAGGCGTCTCTATAGCACAGTACCGTTCCGATGTGTTTGCAAATATCGAGAAGGCGCTCAATTATGGCTCGTTAAGCTCCAAGGCAAATGAGGACGGACAGGATAATCTCTTCGGTGGTGCGGCAGATACCGGCTCCATCAAGGAACCACCTCTCTCGCCGAATGATGCTGTTTGGGGCGAGAAGGAAGTTCTCTCCCGCGAGAAGGCAATGCTCGGTTTTTATGTATCGGGACATCCGCTTGACCGGTACCGAATTGATGTGCTTTCCTTCTCATCACATAAAACAAATGAGCTTGTTGACCTCAAGCAGAATGATACAGTTTTTATCATCGGGGTTATCGTTGGTATCACTCGCAAGCTTGATAGAAATGGAAAAGCATTTGCTATCGTATCGCTTGAAGATTTCAGCGGTAAGATAGATTGTGTTTTCTGGAGCGACAGTTATCAAAAGTATCAGCATCTTATCACAGATGAACAGCCGATTGCTATCCAAGGCAAGATAAAAAAGGGTGGGATCAACGACGTGCCATCAGTTATTGCAAGCGATGCCTACGAACTTGCAGGAATTCGCAAGTTGCAAGCCAAAGGGATCGTCATGCGCATAGAGCCCAATGGCAGTGCATCAGGGAGCATCGAGAAATTGCAATCACTCGTGAAAAAATATCAGGGGAATTGCATCTCATACGTCGTTGTTGAACATCCCGCTTCTGCTAAAGACAGGAGATACAAACTCCCTGATCAATACCGAGTCTCAGGTGACGAGGCATTTATCGCGGAATTTGAATCCCTTTTCGGCAAAAACCGGCTTCTTTTTTGCAGATAGACGTTCGGGGGCAGCCCTGAATCAAAACAATCTTTTTTCCGTACATTACTATTCATTAAAGAAAGGAATAGATTACGTATGTTAACAGCAACAACAGGCACTCTTCATGTGACTGACGCCTCTTTTGATACCGATGTGTTACAAAGTGATAAACCGGTTCTCGTAGATTTTACAGCGACTTGGTGCGGTCCGTGCCGAATGATAGCTCCTATCGTCGAGGAACTTGCCGCAGAGTACGAAGGCAGAGCAGTCATCGCCAAAGTTGACGTTGATGAATGCCCTAACGTATCAATAAACTACGGCATCCGCAGCGTCCCGACGCTCATGATCTTCAAGAACGGTAAGCCCGTCGATCACCTCGTCGGTGCACATCCGAAGCAGACGCTCGTAGCAAAGCTCAATGCTCATTTAAACTAAGGTTTATATAACCTAAGGATTTCAAAGCCCGGCAAATGTCGGGCTTTTTTTATTAAAAACTATAGCCAAAGCTTAATCCACCACTATGCCTATAGCCACTAAAGTTAAAAAAAGGAGTGTAACCTAATCTAAACATCACGCCTTCAAAATAGGTCTGAACCCTAAGTCCGAGAAATGCAGTGCCTTTCACTTGGCTACATGAATTCTCTATTATTGGATTAGTACAATAATCTCCGAATTCAGTAACTGTGCCAAGGCCTACTTCAAGATGAAATTGACCAGGAAAAAATATATATTGTGCCATCGTGACTAATGAGTAAGTATCATCCCGACCATTTTCTAAATACCCTCCCCACCCAACTTTGAGTGAGTAATTCTTAAAAAAGCGGAAATCAAGGAAATAGGATAACACTCCTCCATTTCCTCCAAATTCTATATTAAAACTAACAAACTCTGTTTTTAACTTTCCCATCACGACCCAAATAGAATCTTGGTAATTAATTGCTGAGTCGGATAGTTGAACTCTCGAGGTATCTCTGGAAAAAATGCTCCAGGGGATTTGGGCATAAACGACTGCCCCTTGAGAAATCCCCAAGAAGATTAAAGTTACTGATATGAGAATTGTATTCT
>JAYUZC010000232.1:0-2056 GCA_043752045.1 Bacteroidota bacterium
CCATGTGATACTTGAGTACCCTCTCAATCACCGATCGTTCGTTGGTATTGCTCAAGAGCTCAGGAAGCTGTTTGCAGGTGGTTCGCTTGCACCTGCCGACTCGCGATAAAAGGAAATACTTCCTGCGCATATCGGGTTTTCAATACGAGTAATTTACTGTGCCGATTAAGATCATATATCGCCTGTTATTTCTTCTAATTCTGCAGATAATTACCATCTTTGCAGCTGTTACCATTATCTATGGACAAGCGAAAGTCGTTCGCATTCAGCCCGATGCCATCGCCGCTGGAATGACGGTTGCATTTGAGCTATTCGCTCTGGAAAAAGACTCAGGTACATTCGGTGCTGATGGCATCTACCTCCCCGATCAAAAGATACAACTCGTAAACCCCACCGATACCACAAGAGCAATTTTTGGACCCGTCGTTGTTAGTTGGAAAGGTCGTCTAATACAGATGCCGGTGACAATTAGCGAAACCTCTCCACAGGGGCAAATTCAGTTTCGCATCAAAAATGGTGCAACGATAATTCCATTTATTGCTTTTTTTCGGATCGTTGGACTCGATCCGAAAGTGACAGTATCAGGTAGCGCGGTCATAGGTGATCCCTTCACAGGAATCGGCAAATTTACACCCGGGAATACGATGGTCGTCGAAGGTTTGGAGATAACATCAAGCTCGCTAACTGATAATGTTACTTTTTCTACGTATAACTTAGACAGCAACGGCAACCCACGTTTTCACCCTGTTATCATTCTCTCGAAAGGACCAATCACAATCTCCAACTCAAGACTTTCTCTCAGTGCCGATTCACTCAATGGTGGACCCGGAGGGGGAGGAGGAGGAGGAGGATTTGCACGGACAGGCGGTGCAGGGTTTACCGGCGGAGGAAGCGACAGCGGAATTACAACGTCGAATGTAGGATCGGGTGACGGACCAAGTTTTCAGATCGATGGTTCTTATAAAGGTGGAGCGTCACTTACAGGTGCCCTCGGCGGAGTTAGTGACTTTTCAGATCAAGGTGGTGGCGGAGGAACGGGGTCTCCCTTTGGGTCAAGTGGAAAAAGTGGAAGAGAAAATAATCTATCACCTAAGGGAGGGCATGGTGGTGGCTCAGCTGGCGGAGAAGAATTAAATTTACCATACGGCGGCGGCGGCGGCGGCTACGCAACAAAAGGTGAGAGTGGGCAAGGGGGAGGAGACAATGGTGGGAACATCAATGGCGGCAGATTTCTTGTCCCTCTACAGGGTGGCTCAGGTGGCGGTGCAGGCAATTGTTACGAATGTACGGATTCACTTACAGGTTCAGGCGGTGGCGGTGGCGGTGGGTTAACAATCATCAGCTTCGCAAGTATTAATGTAAACGCTTCGAAGATACTCTCGAATGGAAATATGGGTACAAGCGCACCACAACGACAACAAGCCGGTGGTGGAGGTGGCTCGGGGGGTGCTCTATATCTGACATCACGAGGAAAAGTAAACTTTTCGTCAGCAACACTTCAGAGTCAAGGCGGCAATGGCGGACTCGGAGGAGTTGATATAGAAGAAGCATCACGCGGAGGGAATGGCGGAGATGGCTTGATTCGTGTTGACGGCGATACATCTTTTGTCGCGAGCTCATTTGATGCCGGTATTATTGCTTCAGGTCCTACCGTACACATCCCAACGAGCCCAGTGTCTGCTGTCGGTTTACAAATATCTGGTACTACGGGAAACATGATGGGGCTGAAAGATTCTATCCGTATTTACTATCGCTCCTCACGTTCATCATGGAAATTCATTGATACGGTTCGCATCACCGATACCCGCTGGCAAAAATACATTCAGTCTGATTTTGATTCGCTACTCTATGTGACAGTCCTACAAAGAACTGAAAACCCGCAACGAAGATTTGCGAACTACGAACCGGAGTGGCTGCTCTCACATTTATCAAGTGGTATCATTAAGCTGATACCACGTCCGCATCTTGTTTATTCTCCTGATACCGTTCGTATAGGTTGTACGAAGATAACTGAGTGTGATTCAAGCACACTCTATCTTGATAACGTGGGCTCACT
>JAYUZC010000233.1:0-2054 GCA_043752045.1 Bacteroidota bacterium
TATTTCCCATCTTCAAATCTACTCCTATCGTTGAAGATACAAGGCCCTTGCTAACGATGAATAATGCTGCAATGACCATCGGTTATTCCAACGATCACACGTACTTGTTTTCTTCTATTTCGGCACTCATCCTGATTTCAGGAGTCGTCGGAGTGGTCTTTTTCAAACCATTTGATCGGAGAACGATATGATTAGCATTACGTCTCTTACGAAGTACTATGGCTCATATAAAGCCCTTGACTCGATGGATCTCGATGTCACACGTGGTCAGTGTATCGGATTGCTCGGCTCAAACGGCTCCGGAAAATCAACATTGTACCGCTGTATTCTTGGTATTATAGATTACTCCGGTTCTGTAAAAGTAGGTGGGTATGATTCCTTAGCACAAGGGAAGAAGGTCAGAGGCATGATAGGATATATGCCTCAAGCAGCCTCATTACATAATGACCTTACTGTTAAGCAGACATTGCAGTTTTATAGTGACCTTCGTGGAGGTTCAATTGCTGATGCATATTCATTTTTAGAACGAGTTGAGTTAAGCGAGGTACAGCAAGTACGCGTAGGTGAGCTCTCCGGCGGTATGAAGCAGCGTCTTTCTTTCGCTGTTGCACAAATAGGTAGTCCACAAGTACTTCTGCTCGATGAGCCGACCGTAAGTATGGATCAGCGTTCACAGCAGATTCTCCTATCCTGGCTTGTGGAGCTAAAAGAAGAAGGAAAGACCGTATTGCTTTCCACGCACCTTCGTCAGGATATATTGAGTATTATTGATAGAACTATCACGCTTGATCACGGTAAAATAATATCTGCTTCTTCATCCGAAGATACGGTTGGAGATATGCCATTTATGTACGTACGTGAACAATCGACAAACATCATTAGACAGAGGACAGCATGACAACGATACGAACGATCCTTCGCAAAGAGCTTCACGATGCTCGCGGAAATAGGTGGCTGTATCTTTATGCAGCTGTCGTTGGACTCTTGGGGGTAGTGATAGCTGAAACCGGAATATACGGTGGCGGAGCATTATCATTACAAGTATTTGGACGCACAACGGCAACACTTGTCAATCTTTGTCTGTTTCTCGCACCGCTTGTTGCGATAACGCTTGGTACTGCAACCATTAGTGCTGAAAGAGATCAGGGTACACTTGAACAGTTATTAGCTCAACCAATTACCAGATCAGAGCTTCTTCTTGGAAAATATCTCGGACTTTGGGTAGCACTATTTCTTGCGACCATTGTAGGATTTGCACCGGCTGGGATAATTATTGGTTTAAATGCCTCGCTTAAGCAAGCACTTTATTTCCTGATTTACCCAATGCTCTCTCAAATTCTGATATCGGTAATGCTCTCGATTGGCTTACTAATATCCGTTCGTGCACGTAACCGTGCACAAGCCCATGCGGTCGGGATCGCCATCTGGTTTATTTGTGTGTTGGCATATGACATCCTATTATTAGGAAGCTTATCTATCATCTCGCTCCCCGCAGACGCATTGACATTCCTACTCTTCTTGAATCCTGTTGATTCAAGCAGAGTCCTTTCCATTATCACACTTGAGCCCGATCTCTATGTGCTCGGACCAGCCGGCGCCTATTTAGTGGATTCGTTTACTTCCACAGGTGCTATGGGACTACTTTTAGGTTCACTCATGGTATGGACAATACTACCGTTACTATGTGCACTACGATCTTTTAATATTAAACAATCTACCTCTATGAATACAAAGAAAATATTCCGTCTATCATTTGTCAAAGGATTGGCACTATTTCTCCTGTCTGCCTCACTTATCTCGTGTGGCGAAGGAAAGAAGGATGGTGATGAAGAATCAGAAAAAGCAGAAGCTGTGGCAGATGCCCCCGCACCTTATAAAGCAGATGTTGCCAATATTGAAAAAGGTAAGTCCTTATACTTGACAACCTGTGCTCCTTGTCATGGTAAAGAAGGCAAAGGAGATGGACCTGCAGCAGCGAATTTAACTCCAAGGCCCCGCGATCACTCAAAAGGTGATTACATGAGTAAGCTGGCTGATGAACATATTGGTAAAGT
>JAYUZC010000234.1:0-5521 GCA_043752045.1 Bacteroidota bacterium
AAAATCGATCGTAAGCTGATACGTAGGTTTCTTAGCATTCGGGAAATCTTTTGCATCAATAATTTTTCCGGCGCGAATATCAACTTTTTCAAAATCATCAATTGAGATAACCATTTTCAAAAAGAGTTGTTGTGATTGCAGTATTTTTGTAGAAATAGTTATAACAGTTTTCCTGTATAGATGTCGCAAGAAATAGTAGTAGCACTCTTATATAACAATCCGACGGTCGAAGAACCGGTACCCGAACAAGCTCTCGTCGAAGAAGAGACCCACGAGTTTACACCATTCTTTGATATGGAGGAAACTCCTGCCGAGGAAGAGTACAAGAATATCGAAGCAGCTCTTGTCGAAGCAGGTTATAAGGTGATCAGCTTTAATGTAAAAGAAAGTTTTGACCGTCTCTATCGGTTTCTCACGCGCCGCAAGTTCGATGTTATCTTTAATCTTGTCGAGTACTTCAATGGCCGCGCCGAGAATGAGATGAACATCGCGTCTCTCTATGAACTGATGAAAATTCCTTATACGGGCGCAAACCCGCTTGCTCTCTCGAACTGTCAGAATAAACCATTTGCCAAAGACCTGCTTCGCGCAAATAATCTACCGACGGCAAAGTCATTCACTGTAAAGGTAATGTCTGATTTTCCGAAGCGGCATACTTTATCCTATCCTGTTATCGTTAAGCCGGCATATGAGGACGGCTCGGGCGGGATAGAGAATGCAAGCATTGTTTCTGATCTTAAGTCGCTCAAGGCACGAGTCGAGTTCGTCATTGATGATTTCAAGATGCCTGCTCTCGTCGAAGAGTTTATAGAAGGAAGAGAGTTGAATGTTGCTGTTATTGGTAATGGCAAGAAGAAGCGAGTGCTTCCAATATCGGAGATAAACTTTGACGATATGCCCGACTCACTCTATAAGATAGTTAGCTATCAGGCAAAGTGGGATCCGCAACATGCGGCCTATCATACAACCATACCTGATTGCCCTGCCGACCTTCCCGAAAAGACGACAGCACTTGCAAAAGAGATCGCACTCAAAGCAACTGAAGTCATGGGTACACGTGATTATGCTCGTGTTGATATGCGCCTCAATGCAAAAGGAGAGTTATTCATACTTGAAGTTAATCCGAACCCTAATCTTTCTGAGGGAACAGGCATCGCACGCAGCGCAGGTGCGGCACGTATGAAGTTTAGTAAGCTTCTTCAACATATTACCGAATCTGCCCTCTCACGCAGAGTAGAAGTCGTATGAAGATAACGATCATCGGCGGAGGACCTGCAGGTCTTTACTTTGCGATACTCATGAAGAAGAAGTATCCTGATTCTTTCATTACTATTCATGAGCGCAACGGTCGGCATGATACATTCGGTTGGGGCGTAGTCTTCAGTGGTAAGACGATGGACGGACTTCGGGAATACGACGAGCCATCGCATAAAACCATCAGCGATAAATTTGAGACATGGGACTACGTTGATGTAGTCCACAATGATGAGCATATAATAGTCAGGGGTAATTACTTTAACGGCATCTCACGGCTCGTGATGCTCAACATTTTGCAAGATAGATGCGAAGAGCTTGGAATTACAATTCATTTTCATAGCGAAGTAAATGACCTCGCTCTTGCCGCTGACGCCGATCTTGTCGTTGTCGCTGACGGCGTTAATAGCATTATCCGTCGTAACTACGCTACGCATTTCAAGCCGAACATCAGTACCAGAACGAATAAGTATATCTGGTACGGTACAAATCAACTATTTCATGGCTTGACGCTTACCTTCCGGCAAAATGAACATGGCATCTTTGCGGCGCATTCATACAAGTTTGATAAGAATGCCAGTACGTTCGTCGTCGAGTGCGATGAGGTTACGTGGCAGAATGCCGGACTTCATGAAATGGATGAAACCGCATCGAAGGCATATATTGAGAAAGTATTTGAAAATGATCTTGGTGGTCATCCTCTCTTATCCAACCGTTCGATGTGGATCAACTTCTGGCTTGTGAAGAATGAACATTGGACATTCAACAATGTCGTCATTCTTGGTGATGCTTGTCATACTGCTCACTTCTCGATTGGTAGTGGGACGAAGTTAGCCCTTGAAGATTCCATTGCTCTCTATGAGTGCTTTGCCGAAGCAACAAACGTTAGCGATGCCCTTGCGAACTATGAAGCAGTTCGTAAACCCGTAGTTGAAGAATATCAGGATGCCGCTTATCAGAGCTTACAGATGTTCGAGAGCTTGAAGGATATTATCCACCTCTCACCGATGGAGATGGCTCTCAAAATGATGCTTCGAAGTAAGCGGGTTACTTCGGAGAAACTTCGTAAGCGGGACCCAGATTTCATCGCTCGCTACGAAGCAGAATACGGAGCTTTATAAATGAGAAAAAGCAGGTGAATTACCTGCTTTTTTGCTGCTTTTTTTGTGACCCCTACGGGACTCGAACCCGTGCAGCCACCGTGAAAGGGTTGTGACCTAACCATGAGTCGAAGGGGCCTGTATTGCGCAATCTTGCGATTGCGGGCTAAATAACAGATTATTATTTATTCCGTTCCGTTTTCAATGAACCATGACAAAAATGCCTGCAATGCGCGTCCTCTGTGGCTGATTTTGTTCTTCTCGTCTGATATCATCTCCGCGAAGGTCAGCGTGTTGCCATTATCAGTTGGAATAAAGACAGGGTCGTATCCGAAGCCGTTACTCCCACGTTCTTCGGTGCTAATTTGACCTTCAACCTTCCCTTCAAATAAATGCTGTAAGCCATTCTGATCTAAATAACATAGCACCGTGCGAAATACAGCTTTTCGGTTCGGCTTGCCAGTCATTTCACGAAGCATCTTCCGGCAATTATCCTGATACGTTGCATTCTCGCCTGCATATCTTGCCGTAACAACTCCCGGTGCTCCGCCGAGTGCCTCTACCTCAAGACCTGTATCATCGGCAAGTGTCTGCATACGAAGCTCGATGTGTACGAAGCGGGCTTTCAGGAGTGCATTCTCTTCGAGCGTCGCGCCATCCTCTTCTATCTCCGGGAAATCATCCGGCAGCGGGATGAACTCGATGTCGCCGTCGGCGATGTTCGTCAGCTCCTCGACCTTATGCTTATTATGCGTTGCAAGTACAATTTTCATAATGCTACCTTTTCGGCTTCGGCAAGTGTACGGACGCTGTGAATCTTAATCTTCGTCTTCCCTACTGATTTCATGCTTGCTCCGGGCGCGATGAGATTCGTGAAGCCAAGCTTCGCCGCTTCCTGAACTCTGACATCTGCCTGCGGTATGGCACGTACTTCGCCTGCAAGTCCGACCTCGCCGATAAAACACGTCCCCGAATCAACGGGAATATCTTTCACGCTCGATAGAATTGCTATACAGATTGCAAGATCAACTGCAGGTTCATCAACGGTGATGCCTCCTGCGATATTGATAAACACATCCTGCTGCGAGAGACGTACACCGAGCTTCTTCTCGATGACTGCAAGCAGCATTGCAACTCGGCGATAATCATAGCCCGTCACCGTTCTCTGCGGCGAGTTATAATGCGTCGGAGAAACGAGTGCTTGCACTTCGAGCAGGACAGGTCGTGTACCTTCGAGTACACAGCACACAACAGAGCCGCTTGCTCCGTATTGCCGTTCGGATAGGAATACTTCCGAAGGGTTCGGCACTTCCTGCAAGCCGTCGGAAGTCATCGAGAATACACCGATCTCATTTGTCGAGCCGTAGCGGTTCTTCATCGCTCGCAGTATGCGATAAGCATGAGTCCGTTCGCCTTCAAATTGCAGAACTGCATCTACGATATGTTCAAGTACTTTTGGTCCAGCTATCGAGCCATCTTTGGTAACGTGACCGACGATAAATACAGGGATGTTGCGCGTCTTTGCAAATTGCAGAAGAAGCGAAGCGCATTCGCGGACTTGGCTGACACTGCCCGGGATAGATTCCATTGACGGGCGGTACATCGTCTGTATCGAATCTATGATAAGCACATCAGGTCTATCGGTATCAGATTGTTCGATGATTCGCTCGATGTCCGTCTCGGCAAAAAAGCTTATGTCTTCGTTCTTCATCCCGATGCGCTCGGCTCGTGATTTCAGCTGCCGCGGACTTTCCTCGCCCGATACATAAAGCGTCTTGGAGGTCAGCATGTTTCGCGCCATCTGCAAGAGCAGCGTTGACTTACCGATGCCCGGGTCACCGCCGACAAGTACCATCGAGCCGCGCATGATGCCGCCGCCCAAAACTCGATCGAGTTCATCTATGCCAGTCGGGATGCGGTCTTCGTCGGTATGCGTAATTTCTTTGAGCTTCAGCGGACGGGTAGCTGATTGCTCTATGCCAAATGCTTTTATCCCCGCTCCGCGACTTTTTTGCTCCGTGGCTGCGACTTCCTCGATGAATGTATTCCACTCATTGCATTCGGGGCATTTCCCTACCCATCGCGGCGATTGATACCCGCATGAACTGCACACATACTGTGATCTCGTTTTTGCCAAATGTATTTAGAAGTTTTCGAGTACTGCGGCTTTGAACCAAGCAGGTTGGCTATCCGACCTTAATATAAGTTCTTTACCACCAGTTATCTCGGCTATCCATGTCGGTGAGGTTGCATTAACCGACTCAATAGAATTATCAAATATATATGCACGGTCAGTATTGCGTATCGCATCAGCCAGTAGTCCAAGCGAACGTTCGTACCGTGTTCGTATCTTGTCTTCAGTTACTGCATGCCCACCAAGCAGAACCCTGTTGTTCACACGGTTGATATTAATAATAGGGTCACTTGTTGCTATATAATATAGATACGTACGAAATCCTTCTGCCTTTGCATACCGAAGAAAATCTATCTTGCTCGGATGAGACATTACTGTCTCGAAGGTAAATGATACTTTTTTCCGAACGAGCTGCTGACGCAGAAACTCTGTGACTGACGCGGCTTGATACTCCGCTTCATGGTCATCGTTGAATTCAATAATATTCCCAATGAGCACAGGCAGTGCACGAGCAGTGGTCTCTCCTTTTCGGAAAAGTACAGAGTTGCGAAAATAATCACTAACCTCCGAGGTATCGACTGTAATATTATAAGTGGAGAGGTCGAGAATATGAGTTGAGGATATTGACTTTTCTATGTCGTCAGGATTGAGATACACGCCCAAGAGTTCTGGTGGAAGTACGGTCTTTAATGTGCTCTTTCCTGACCCATTAGGACCCGCAAACATGCGCATACGAGCGACACTCATCAAGACAGTGTTATCATTGTACCCATTTCGACATGGGTCGGTGGAGCTATTTGTTTTCTCTCTTCTCTGCGACCATCGGGAAACACTTCATATATCTTATCGCCAACTACTACCATCACACTAAGCCCTGACTTCAGGGTTTCGCGGTATGCAGCTGAAAATGCGCTTCCAGATAATGAAGGAAATTCCTCCTCTAATGCTTCTATCGTTTTGTCATCGGTCATAGGTTGTATCAATACATATACTGATTTCCGAACATTATTATAAACTAAAAAATCCCATTCTT
>JAYUZC010000235.1:0-5517 GCA_043752045.1 Bacteroidota bacterium
TAGAAATTTCGATGTTGCCATCAGGCAGACCAAGATTACCGCGCCAATCAAGCCCGAGAATTTTGGATGCTTCTTCTGTCTCTTTCGCACGAGACTCAAGATTGCCACGTGTCGAAAGCTCTGCATACGTAAGATCAAGGATGCCGGTGCGTTTCCCGAGCTTCTTTGCAAGCAGCATTGTCCCTGCGCAGGAAAGCTCTATGTCGTCAGGATGAGCGGCGATACCGAGTATATCAATTGGTTGCACGGTCTTTATGTTTCCAAAAATAATAAAATGGTAAACCCGATAAGACAAGAACAAGTCCCATCACACTTTGTAAAAATACTCTCTCGCCAGCATTGTATGCTTTAATGTCAGTAATAAGCGTCACAACAACATACAGTGTCGCAAAAATAATAAAGATAGCAGGTACATAGGGGTAACCGGGCACCTTAAAGGGTCTCTCTGCGTCAGGGTTGCGTTTTCGTAAGACAAATACACCGATGGCCATAAATACATAGAGCAGCCAATTAACAAAAATATACATATCAAGTAATAAGCCAAATGATCCCGTAAAGACAAGGAATAGTGCCCAAGCCGCTTGCATCATTAATGCGCCGTAAGGTGTCTGATATTTGGGATGCACTTTTGCCGCATGATGCGAAAATAACTTCTTAGTTGCCATTTGATAATAGACTCGTGCATTAGTTAAAATGCCGGAGTTCGTTGTATCAAATGTTGAGAGCATTATCATTGCCGCAACAAGTGCTCCGCCGGCTCCACCAATAACTTTCGTGACCATTGCTGATGCTACTCTATCTCCTGCCGCATTTGCTACTTCACCGATTGGTAGTATGAAAAAGTATGCAAGATTCATTAATAGATAGAGAGTAATAAATGTGATCGTTGCAAGGATGATAGCCCTGGGTATTGTCTTTTGCGGCTCCTTAACTTCGCCGCCGATATATGATACATTTCCCCAGCCGTCATACGACCAAAATGCTCCTGTTACTGCCGCAGCTATTGCTGTGATAAGTCCCCAACCTGATAACCCCATTCCTTCGGGTGTCACACCTGACCAGTTGACGGTCGAGCCAACATGAGAACCAACAATAAATGCAACGACAAGAACAGAGATGATAGCAATAACTTTGGCGGTCGTAGAGATCGTTTGAAGCGTTGCTCCAACTTTGACCCCTCGGATATTGACATACGTTAGAAGTACTATAATAGAACCGGCGACAAGTTTTGCGCCAATATCAGCAAAAGGGAATATATCACCAAGCAAGGGGATATGCATCGGCAGCTGTTCCCATTCGGCAGATAGATGCGGGAGTGTGACGAACTCACCAAAGTAATTTGCAAAAATAATAGCAATAGCGGCAATAGCACCTGACCCGGCTATCATAAAATTAGCCCATCCATAAAGGAAGCCGATCCGTTCACCATAGATAGTATGGAAATATTCGTAAAGTCCTCCGGTTCGCGGCATTTGTCCGATGAGTTCACATTGGGTTAGTGCCCCGAAGAGTGTTAGCCCCCCTGCTACAGCCCAGATGATAAGCAACGTCGTTGCATCGCCAAGGCCTCGTGCCATACCGGCAGGAGTGGCAAAGATGCCGGATCCGATAACAGCGCCAATGACGATGGCAGTTGTCGGAAAAAGCGTTAAGGCGCGTTTTAGTTTTGCTTTATGCTCCATTCGTACAAAGTTTGAAGAGCAAAGATACCTATTTTATTTCGAAGTCCACCTTATCTACTGTCCACCGAGGGCGAATATCAATCTCCGAGCCATATTCACCGCTCGGGAATGCAAAGCGGAATGGTGTAATTCTGCCGACATCAAAGAAATTATCGGGATGTTGGGTTAAAAATGCTCTGACTTGATATTTACCTCTTGGTAGTGATGTAAAACTATAAGAACTTCTTCCTTCCGATAGTACCTTGCGTTCTCTGAAGTTCACAGATGAATTTATCACTTCGACTACAATTCGAGACTCTGACGGATTATAGAGCGAGTCATTGAAGGTTACTGTGCCGGTGATGTTTCCTGTTTGTTCAGTGTCAAAGGTCTTGAACCGTATCGTGTGAACTGTGTCTTTGAAGTTTTGAGGATATTCATAGACAAGACTTCGGACTTTGTTTGTCGTCAAGGTTAATGTGTACCACTCATTACTTCGCATCGAATCTACTGTTGTGACAAGCATATCTGTAGCATCTATATCAATAACTTGAATGGGAATGATCTTCCCGGAGCTGTCTTTGACTGATATTGCCTCTTCAACCATTGAGCCAATAGGATTTGAGAAGCGAAGGCGGACGTTGAGCTTTCTGTTAGCATCAAATGTACTATCGCCAATAGAAGCTCCGAGGAATAGTGGCGCGTTAAATGTATCAACAGTATTTCCAGGGACAATAAACTTAACAACCATATTCGTATCTTCAATGATATTTCCTCGTCTATCACTGACAAGTCCCGCTGTTACTTTCAGATAATACTCTTTATTCTTTTTGAGAGGGTAGAGTGTTTCAAAAGAAATGACGTTCGGTTTCTTTTCGGGATTCTCTCTAAATGCTGACATTAATGTCTGTAAGGTATCATTGCCGGTTTCATATAGGGAATACATCCCTTCATTGACATCATTGCTATCTATCGCTTCGGAGAATATCGCTCTGAAGTGGTATGCATCTCGAACTTCTATCTCTTGGAGTATCGGCTTTGTTGTGTCGAACTTTGCCGTGAGTCGCATCGTAACATCCGATACCATCGGCTTATCAAGGACTATATCTGATTTTGTTACGGCATAATCATCTATGGTATGATCGTAAAGTTTGTTGCGGAATTCATCAACGACGGCAACGACACGGTATGTATGACCAACGGCTAATGCCCGCAGTGCAAAAGTCCCGTCTTTATCGGGCTGTGTGATATAGTCCGGTCTGGTATGAGACATATCAAGTGTGTCAGCTCTCTGTCGGGTTATGTCGTAGCAGAAGATAAATACTCCGCCGAGGTCTGACTTTTCTGTTGCTCGAAATGATGGAAATACTTTTCCTGCTATGATACCTGAATCAATAACGCTGCCTGTCGAGAATGTTATCTGTGTCGGTGTTCCGAGTGTTCCACCGCGAAGTGTTTTCAGATCTCTTGAAAGTGTTACGACGTAGGTAGTATTCTCGCGAAGCGATTCGGGAAGTTCTATATCAACTTCATCGTATCCTGACCAGTCATACTTCACAACTCCTTGCATATAGGGTGTGATGGTTATCGCCTGTGCGAAACTTGTTCTATCAATATTCTGGGCAAATTCAAAATGCAGTGTTGTCTTGCGTGGTACGTTCGTTGTGCCAAATGCCGGGATCGTTGTATCAAGCTGTGGTGCTGACTTGTCCTCATCGCCTCCCGGTGGAGGTTTGATAGAGGCACAGCTCGTCAAGAAAAGCAGAAATGCAAGTGATAATAGCTGGCGAAGCGTCATGCTTTCTTTCTGAAAAAATCGAATGTTCGTGATAATCCTTCGGTGATGTTCGTCTCGGGCTGCCAACCTAATGCCTTCGTTGCTTTCTGGTAGCTGCAGACGCTTCGTAGGAGTTCGCCGGGGCGAGCTTCGTCGTATCGTGGCTTGTCATCTTTCCCTGCTTCGCTTGCAAGTATTGCGAAGAGGGTATTGACATCGGTTTCAATTCCTGTTCCGATGTTATAGGTATTCGAGCCGCTTTCATTTTCTATCGCTAAGAGATGGGCTCTGACAAGGTCGCTGACAAAAACATAATCTCTGGTTTGTTTGCCGTCGCCAAAGACAATGGCTTGTTTATCGGCAAGGAGTGCATTGCTAAAAATTGCTACGACGCCTGCTTCGCCGTGTGGGTCTTGACGCGGTCCATAGACATTGGAGTATCGGAAAATTGTATAGTCCATGCCATGCACTTTGTTGTAGTAGTGCAGGTAGAGTTCGACGCTGCGCTTGGTAATGCCGTAAGGTGACTCGGGGCGAGTCGGGTGAAGCTCATCGGCAGGGAAGTAGTCCTGTTCGCCGTAGATAGCGCCGCCTGTTGAGGCGAAGATGAATCGTTTGACGTTATGACGGCGTGATGCTTCAAGGAGATTCAACGAGCCGAGAATGTTGATGTTCGCATCGTTCGACGGATCAGTGACGCTTTTTCTGACATCTATCTGTGCCGCATGATGATCAACAATGTCGATGGCATTCTCGCGGAATACTTTCTCGACAAGCTCCGCCTCGCGAATATCGCCTTCGATGAAAGTTGCCTTCGGGTTGATGTTATCGCGTTTACCGCTCGAAAGATTATCGAGTATGACGACGTGATGCCCAGCCAAGATAAAGCTATCTGCAATATGCGACCCAATAAACCCCGCCCCGCCTGTTACTAATATATTCAATAGAAATAAATACTTATAGCAATTGAGGTGTGTAACAACATGACATAGATTTTAGGTTGAGGAAAATTCGGGTTTGGAGAATGGGGAATAGGGGATGGGGTGTCATTGCGAGGAAGGAGCGGAGCGACTGACGAAGCAATCTAAAATGCCTCGGTTCAAACAGAAACCACTTCTTGCTCCGATACCCGAAACCCGACACCAGAATTCCGATTCTTTTTCTTCCCATCCCCAACTATCAAACTATCAACCATCGAACTATCAACATTCTTTTCCCCCTCTAACCCATTGGTTTTATTAATAAGTAACTGTGCACTTCGCGTGGCTTCTGCCCAGTCTTTGGCTGTCATTGCTATAGGTTTAGGACGCGGAACTACCTTCTCGACTTCAGCCGTTGTCGTGTCTTTGGTAATAGCAACGCACATCATCCCGAGTTTACCGATGCCACCTCTATCATACACCCCGACCGTCGGTTCGGTGCGAGCTTGCGAATAGACAATCACCGCCACGTTGTGGTTTTCCATCAGTTCACGAAGATAGTAGAAGAGACGCTCCCTCCGCCGCCATGTGCTCGATGCCCATTCCCATCCCATGATGATAACGACACCGATGTGGGCTTGACCGACAATCTGTGTAATGGTATCACCCTCATTGATAAGATCACCTCGACAGGTACTCAGCGAGGCAAGTTTGACCTCTTTCTCATCTTGACGTTGATAGAAATAGTCACTTGTCTGCATATACGGTTGGATATACTCATTGAATCGCCCCTTGCTGACACCGCAATTAACAATAAGTGTACTGACTCCGAGCGTGCGGATATCGGATGCAAGTTTGGTAGAATGTGCCAACATATTTTCGGCAGATTCAGAGAGTACAACAGAGACTTCGCCATGAGCTAAAGGAACAGAGTTTACATGTGCTATTTTCATATAGGTATGTTTTTAGGTTTAATTAAGGACGTAGGGGCATGCCGCGCGTGCCCTCTTTTCAGCTCCGCTAGGAGCGCAACATCGGTAGCGCAGGGTGTTAGCCCTGGGAAAAGGATTAAGAAAGAAGCCATAGCTCCGTTAGGAGCGGCACGTTCTTCTTTATGTTATGAAGTGTAATCTTTAATTCGGGCTGGACGCCCTTGAAT
>JAYUZC010000236.1:0-5502 GCA_043752045.1 Bacteroidota bacterium
TGTAGATGTTATCGGTAAGGATAAGGTTTAAGTTACCACCGATACCACGATAACGCATAGAGTCAACCGCACCGGATATTGTCTTGAAACGACGTCCGACACCAACTTCTATATTGCCCTTGAGCTTCGGAATAAAGCTAAAGAATGTACAAGCCGTATCATTTGTACGGTCGCCGTCATCAGAGAGCAATGAAATAACACAGAGCTTGTAACAACCTGCGGGTATGTTTCTGATGTCAAAAATACCTTGTTTTGCTGGAAAGGCAAATTTCTTCTGCCCTTCATCAATATTCAACTCTGGAATACCAGGCAATGAATCTGCCTGATAGACAAGCGAGTTATCTGAACATTTGCGAATTTGAACACGGGCACGGATATCAAAAAGATCACGCACACCAACTGACTCGAAAATGCCGATCGGTTGGAATGATTTTCCTTCGGGTTTCTCACCGTCATCTTCCGGATCAAAGACAGCTACTGCCTTCACGTCTGCCTCATAACGAACGAAGAGCTTCGTTCTGAATGTATCGTTGATACGTAATTGATCTAAGGTAAGAATAGAAATAGCGAGCACTTCATAATCACCAATAGTTATTGGCGTGAAATCACGGAATGTCGTATCACGGTACTGTCCGCTCGTCCAATTCGCAAGCGTAACGGTATCACGATAGACGACCTGCCCTGACGGATTTTTTACTACCGCCGTAACTTTACCCGATGGCTGATTAAGAACACCGGAGTTATGAAAGCGCATCGAAATAGGAGTACCTACATTAATAGGGGAACGTGCTTGGTCTACAGGATTAAGAACTGCAACTGCACGCAGATCGTGATCAGGACTTACGGTTATTGTATTCGTATATGAATCGTTACTCGAATTATCATCTGGCCATACCGGAGAGGCAGTTATGATCGAGTATTGAATTGTATAAACACCAAACTCTGTCGGCGTAAATGAAGGGAATACAATTGGCGATCCCGGTACGAAAGTAAATGGTGCGGGTATCTGTCCGTTCGCTGAAGTTGGATCAGGAAGATCAATCGGAGAATACTTATCGTAAACAATAGTATTTGGAGAGCCAAGCAGCGTAATCCGAGCGCGAACCTGCGCTGACGTATAAGCATTCTTTCCTTCATTCATCAATGTGAATGAAATTGGAATCGCTACGTTCAAACTACGAACTACATTGTCCGGTGGCTGATTGTTAGGGTTTGAAAGCGACAAGTCATTATTGAAATAATTTGCGAACTCAAAACCAACTGTTGGAATGGTTGCTGTTACGTTGCTCGTGTAACTTGTGCGGCGATAATGAACACCATCGGTCAGAATCGTATTAGCCGCGGGAATTGAGCTAGTTTGGAGTCCAAGACCACCGTTACCACCAAGACCACCATTATTACGAATACCAAGCACGGTATAGTAGGTAACGGAGCCCCAGCCCCAGTCAGTACCAGGATAAGTCCAATTACCGGTGACATTTGATATTCCATTATAGAAGAATCGAATTCTCGTAAAATTCGTAGGAGAGCCCTCAAGAAAAACAACCTGCCAACTCGCAGTTGAGCCACTTCCTAGTGAGCGCATATTGTTTGCTTCTACCGTAAACGTACGGTTTGGAGCAGTACCTTGAGTGTGATACCATACTGTCTTCGTGCCCGAATTCTGAACAACATATGTACCCCATGGCACAATCGCATAATTTGCATTATAGACATAGCTTCCAAAGCCGGCATTGTATATTCCATGTATCTGATCATAGTAAACGAATCCACTCTGCTGATACTGACCATACTGGGCACCATAATCTAAAGTTTTTGTCAGGGGAATACTGTTCGTACCAGCAGGTCCGACAAGCAATACTTGTCCTGCAGAACCTATACGAATAGTTGATGTTGCCCAACCCAGATAACGGATAGGGAATGGCGTTGATATTTCTGTTGAAAGGTCATATCCGCCCGTTCTATTACGTAGAGATACTACTTCGGTACCTGTATTTAGAATCGTATTCCACGTATTGGGTATTGTTCTCACAGTCAACTGCGAGAGCGTGAATGTTTGAGCGTCCGCCGTTGAGATCGCGCTCAACAAGAGAACCGCCGCAAACATACTAAGCACGAAGGCGTAGATTTTTTTCATAGCGATTTATGAATTTATTATGGAAGTTAATGAATTAATTACACTTTTTGGCTGTATCTTTCACGCTTCCTGTCCGCAAAAGACCATTTGCCTGTACCTATGACACGCCATGACTGCCTGATGTGACATACCAAATAAAGAATTTTGGCATATTCTACCGACAATTAGGCATCATAAAGTCTTCAAAGATACGAAATATTTTACCCATCCCCAAAAAAAATAACATTTTGGGAATTATGTGGAAAGATTTTTATGTTAGCAGTAATAATTACTATTATGAGAAAAGAGCGTCGCCACTCCAGACAACGTGAGCACATCTATCAATTGGTAGCCAGCTCCAAAAGCCACCCTTCAGCAGAAGATGTCTATTCAGCTGCAAAAGAGCATATTACTACTCTTTCGCTTGGGACAGTCTATCGGAATCTGCGCCTATTAGTAGATGAGGGAAAGCTCAGAGAGGTTACCGTGGAGGGCTCTGCCGTCACCCGATTCGATGGAATGACCGAAGAACACGAGCATTTTATCTGTACCACGTGCGGGAAGATCAAAGATCTGGAACTGACCCTTCACGAAACGGAGTACCAAAACGTGTCTGCCCGTCTTGAAGGTGATATCATCACCTCACACAAACTTTCCTATTTCGGGATTTGTAAGGAGTGTAGCGCATTACGCTGATATACCTCAAATCCCTTTCTCGCTCAATATACACTCTGCCAATGCTGGCAGTGATTATTGCGAGAGGATTTTCGATCTTGTTCATTGACTTAGAAAAAGCAAACTGGAAGTTCAATAAACCTGACCTTCTGATGGAGTACGGCGTTATCGCCCGAAATATACTAAAAGGGCTTGGATATAGCTATACATGGCTAACATCGACAGGTGACAAGATAACACTCCCAACCGCATACATGCCGCCTGGACAAGTCTTCATCGACTATCTATCACTTGCCCTTTTGGGTGACAATACAGTAGGTGTCATAGGGATATTCTCTGTGAACTTGATCATGAGTGTACTCTCGGTCTATCTGATTGGTAAGATCACTAAAGAGCTATTTAATGATGATGGTATTGTACGTGTAACTTTATGGATCGCAGCGATCTACCCATTCTTTCTATACACCACAGCCAGCTTTGGCGTTACTTCTGCGGTTATCTTCATTAACGCGCTGATTTTCTTGAACGTCCTTCGACTGGTCAAATATAATCGGATCAAATATGCTTTGATAGCAGGTATTGGTTTCGGGCTGCTTCACCTGTTTCGTGGCGAAGCACCGTTATTCTTACTTGTAACAATTATCTTATTGTTGATAAGGTATGGAAAGGTATTGCTACCTAAAATCGCAGTAATGACAGTAATTGCACTTGCTATTCTCGCGCCTTGGACAATTCGGAACGCAATTGTATTTGAACGCTTCATTCCGATCAGTTCGAATGGAGGGTTTAACTTCTGGCGTGGGAATAATGCACTGACAGTGGGCAGTCCTTGGACAGAAAACGGAGGACCGCTTTGGTCAACAGACGAGTTGTGGGCAAAAGCAGAAACATATCTAGATTCCGGAGTGGTCTTCGACAAAATGCATTCCAAGATATACTTCAACGATGCAGCACATTGGATAACAAGTAATTCGACAGATGCTCTTTTGTTATCTCTTAAGAAAGCTCTTATCTTTTGGACCATTGATAGATCAAGCCCCATGGGTAGTAAATGGGAGTACATAGCTATCTATTCTCTAACGTTTATGTTTTTACTCATTGGGATCTATGGCATGAGAAAGAAGTATATGGGTAAGATAGGCATTCAACTCATCATATGTTGGTGTGTGCTTGCAACGCTATTGGCAATGGTGTTCTTTCCGCTTTCGCGTTTGCAAGTTATTACAATTGCAACATACTTCCCGATCGTAGGGTATGGGGTATATACTTTAAAACAACGATTTTTTCTAAACTACCAATTTCACAACGTAACTAAAGGAGACTAATTATGCCGACATTAGCAGGCACAAAGACACTTGAGAATTTGAAAGAAGGATTTGCCGGTGAATCACAGGCAAACCGACGCTACCTCTATTTCGCCCGTCAGGCAGACATTGAAGGATATCCGGATGTATCCGGTGTATTCCGCGATACAGCCGAAGGCGAAACAGGTCATGCATTCGGACATTTGGAGTTCATCGCAGAAGTAGGTGACCCTGCAACGGGCAAACCAATCGGCGATACAAAAACGAATCTCGTTGCAGCTATCGCAGGCGAGACCTACGAGTATTCGGAAATGTACCCGGGCTTCGCACGCACAGCTCGCGAAGAGGGCTTCGAGGAAGTATCTGAATGGTTCGAGACTCTCGCAAGAGCCGAAAAGAGCCATGCAGGACGCTTCCAAAAAGCTCACGACACTCTTTCTTAATTAACAATGCCCCAAGCTGTGAAGACATCTTCACAGCTTGGGGTCAGTTTTTATCATTCATAATTCATCATTTTCCCGTTATGATGCGTTTCGATCCGCACGACCCGAAGTATTGGGATAAGAAAGAGCTGCAATCAGAGTTCACAAAAGTCGTTGACATTTGTAACGGATGTCGCTTATGCGATAACCTCTGCACGCCGTTCGTAGATCTCTTCGATAGGATTGATGCGAAAGATGATAAGCTCACGGCAAAAGGCATTGGGCATGAGAATCCTGTGATGGAGTTGACGAAAGCCGATTACAAGAATGTCGTTGACTATTGCTATCAGTGCAAACTCTGCTATCCGAAATGCCCATATACTCCGCCGCATGAATATCAGCTTGATTTCCCGCGTTTACTTCTTCGCGCACAAGCGATTGAAGTAAAAGAAAATCATAAATCTTTCAAAGAGAGTCTGCGCGATAACTTCATCGGTGATGCAGACCGCACCGGCACTCTTTCCGAGAAGATGACCGGTCTTATGAACTGGGCGAACAACAACCCTACTCCGCGCGCGATGATGGAGATGACCATCGGTATCCATCGCGATAAGAAACTACCCGTCTATCAGGAAGAGACATTTAGAAGCTGGTTCGATAATCATCCGATGACAAAGAAGCCCGAGCCGACTGATAAGGTCGCTCTCTTCTATACATGCATGGTCAATAACAACAAGCCATGGATAGGCAAACAGTTTGTCGAGATACTGGAGAATCATAACATCCAAGTTCTCGCCCCAGAGCAAGAATGCTGTGGTATGCCCGAGCTTGGCACCGGCGAACTCGAACGAGTGTATGCAAAAGTAAATCGCAATGTGAAGCGGCTCTCCGCTCTTGTTGATGCCGGATATAAGATCATCGCTATGAGCCCAAGCTGCTCAATGATGCTTCGCGAAGAGTATGTGTTATATGCATCGGATAAAAT
>JAYUZC010000237.1:0-2044 GCA_043752045.1 Bacteroidota bacterium
TCGCTTGCAGGTATTCCGCCATTCGCAGGATTTTTCGGGAAGTACTATCTTTTCCTTGCCGCACTCAATGCAAACCTCGTCTGGCTTGTAATCGCTGGAGTTATCTCAAGCATCATTGCGGCATTCTTCTATCTTCGCATCATTGTACTTATGTACTTCAAAGATTCGGCGCATGAAGAAGAATCACAAGAGAAATTTGATGTATCATTTGTCGCAGTCGGGCTTGCAACGCTCGCTGTGCTCGCTTTTGGTCTGATGCCGAATCTACTTTTGGATCTTGTCACTTACGGGGTAAAATAAGTGCTGCCCATACTTACATCCGAGGAGTCGCGCGCATTTGATGCGTATCTTATTAAAGAGGTAGGCATTCCGCCTCTTGTCCTGATGGAAAATGCTGCGCGGGGCGTGCTTGATTCTATTGAAGACCTCCTCGAAGAACTTGATGACAAAGCAGTCGCTATCTTTTGCGGAAAAGGCAATAACGGTGGCGATGGTCTTGCCCTTGCACGTTTGCTTGATGAAGAAGGTGTTGATGTGCATGTGTTCCTTCTCGGTAAACCTACCGAGCTATCGAAAGAAACTGCAACACAACTGGCCATACTAAAGAACTTCATCGCAAAAGAGAAGCTTCATCAGTATCCGCTTAAAGATTCACACTTCCTACATCATATCCGTCTTGGTATTTTTATCGATGCACTCCTCGGTACAGGTTCAACAGGTGTGTTGAAAGGGAAGTACAAGGAAGCCGTTCTTGATATTAATGCACTTGCACATCATTACGGTGCGAAGATAATTGCTGTTGATATTCCTACAGGGCTTGATTCGGATTCAGGTGAAATAGCGACCATACAAGATGGAGAAGCAGTCGTCGTTCATGCTGATAGAACGATAACGATGCGCGCGCTGAAGAGAGGGTTGTTTCAGCTGCATGGACCTGATGTCGTCGGCGAGTTGACCGTTGCGCCGCTTGGCGGACCTATCTCCGCGTGGAAGGAATTTTCCGAGAATCATACATGGCTTATGGAAGAAGATGACCTGCAAGGACTCTTCCCAAAGCGTAAAGCAGTAACCTCGAAATTTGATTACGGGCATGTGCTTTCTATCTGCGGCTCGTATGGTATGACGGGTGCGGCGATACTCGGGGCGAAAGCCGCGCTTCGCTCTGGTGCGGGGCTTGTCTCGGTTGCAACGCCTGAATCACAGCGAGCTATTGTTGCAAACGGATTGCCGGAAGCAATGACTTTCGGTGTGCATGAAGATTCAAAAGGACTTCCTACATCCGACGCATTTGAGCAGATTGAACATCTTCTCGAAAAAGCTTCTGTAATTCTCTATGGTTCTGGAATACTTTTAACCGAAGAGACAAAACGCCTAGCACTCCGATTATTACAAGAGACTGAACATCCGCTTGTTCTCGATGCAGGTGGTGTCATTGGTCTTGCGAAACATCATGATGTTTTGAAAAAACGTAAAGCTCCGACTGTTATCACCCCTCACATCGGCGAGTTCGCGCAGTTTTTAGGATTAAAACGTGAGCAAGTTGAAGCCAATAGGATCGAACTTGCTCGAGAGACTGCCGTAAAGCTTGGAATCACTATTGTTCTCAAAGGCGCACCGAGCGTGGTTGCATCACCTGATGGAGATGTCTTTATTAATCCAACCGGTAACCCCGGCATGGCAACCGCTGGTGTTGGTGATGTACTAGGAGGTATGATCGCCGGACTCATGGGACAAACGTCTGATGTGTTGAGTGCTTGCATCTTTGCAATCTACACTCATGGCAGAGCTGCGGATATTGCCGCAGAGAAATTATCGGAGCGTGCACTCGTTGCCTCTGATATTATTGATTCACTTTCCGAAGTGTTCTTAGCATTCGAAAAAGAATGAGTGCTCTTTCACCGATACTTCGCAAAGACCTCTTGCTCGAATTCCGTTCGCGCTACGGTGTAAGTGTGGTGGTGATGTTCTTGCTTGTTACGATTACGACTATTCTATTCTCCGCACCAGGCGAAACATTTACTTCAAGTATCAACAGTGCATTCTT
>JAYUZC010000238.1:0-2040 GCA_043752045.1 Bacteroidota bacterium
CGTACCGAAACCGACAAGAGCGACAGTGCCGCCTTTTTTCAAGGTCTTCGTTACGGTTTCAACTATTGCTGATATAGCGCGATCAGAATCCGCTTTCGAGAGTCCTGTCGTTTTTGCAATTGCTTCAATGAGTTCAGATTTGTTCATAGAATCCTGTATGGTTAGAGAATGTAAAAAAAGTACTTGTAAAAAGATTACCCCTTTCAGATCTTCGACACAATCCCAGATGAGCAAGGAGTCACAACAACCGACTTTGCTTATGCCCCTCACTTTGGGACTGAACCTCTTCAGAACGCTTGCTACAGGCACTTCGAAGATGTATTAAGCACTACAAAGATAACATACTTTTTATGTCAATCCAAATAAAATCATAAAAATTATTTTCATTAAAATTGAACTTCTGCGACAATACGCCCTTCAACTTGTGTATATTCCGCCCGGCTTCCGTCCGAGTGCTGTGTGCTGACAAGCCCGTACCAGCAGTAGCCATAGAGCCGAGTACCGCCATCTGTGGCTTTATCCAACGTAAGATAGATGACTGGTCCGGTGCGTATGGTTTCCTCCTGAAGAGAAAGTGATGTGCTATTGCCTGCCGCGCTGTTTGAACTCCGTGAGATCACAAGTGCTTTGATACCTACTCTTGCAAGGACTGGGAAGTTAGCCGTCCCTGATACAAGATGAAACAGTGATTCGCCTATAACCTCTTGTGTGCCAAGCTGGGGACGAGATGTGAACGCATCCGCATTGAACGACCCCTGTTCAGAAAGTCGGACATCAAATCGTGCTTCGATACCTGATCCAAGTGCGTTAGAGAGTTTAAATGGAATAAAAAAACTATCTCGTATGCTCATACCGCGAATAACATAATCACGAGTGCCGGTCAGGGATGCAGTGGGAAGAAAGAAGTCGTATTGGGTATAGTTTGCAAATACTTCTCCGTAGAGTGCATTGATAATTCGTTTTGAACGATACTCAGCCGTTGTTGAAAAGGTAATAGAATTGATAGCATTGTTTTGAGCACTTCGTTCGCTTTTGAGATAGACCAAATGATTCTTTGAAAGCCGCAGGCCAGCCGATGCCAGAAATGGTGTGCTCAAACGATGCTCATATCTTACGAACGCATGGGCATATTGTTCATCTCTATCGTCAAGGTTTTCCTGGCTTGGAGTATCATAGCGATAGATGCGAGCCCCGAGTTCACCAAAGAGAGTGCCTTTGGTGAATACGGGGATTGAAGCGTTTGCCAATGCAGATGTCTCCTGTGATGCAAAGCTTGATGCATTTAGTAGCTCTGAAATGTTCTTTATCTCTTGCGATGAGCTGTTGCCAAGTTCGCTTGTTTCAAGGGTGTTATCCTCTGAGCGTTCTCGGTAGTTAATTGTAAGTGATGAATTCAGACCGGATGTACTCTTGGCGGCAATCGTCACAAGATTGAGTACAGCAGTAATACCAAAATCTGACCTTGACGTATTTGAGGGTGCAAGTGAGGTCATGTATAATGTGCCCGTACTGTTTTGAGCTGATATATCAAAACCCGGAGAGCGGCGGCGAATAAAGCTTGGGGCTATAAGCAGTTCAAGTCTTGAGAGCAATCTGTCTTTAATTATAGGATAACGGACTTCATTAACTATGTCAAACAAAAGCTCATTGCGCTCCTGTTTTACGACATTATTTGTGTCAAGATTGAAAAAAAAGTCCCGACGCTTGAGCGACGTGCCCGCCTTGAACATGTTCGACCCCGATTCATCAAAGTTTGAACGAAGTACGGCTGAAACGTTATCATTTCTATAGACTTCATTCAAATACGAGAATCTTCTTTCGTCTATTTTCATGTTGGACTCAATGCTATTGTCTTCGTCAATTGATGAGGATGCAAGATTGATCTGAGAGAGGAGCATTGGACCCGATGACCTGCCGATATTATTATTTCTGAGCGCTATGCCACCATCCACTTGTACCGTCAACACATTGTCGATAACATGTCTTCCTCCGGCGATGGCATATCCATCGGTAACATTTGACAAGTTGGCAAAGCCGCTT
>JAYUZC010000239.1:0-13241 GCA_043752045.1 Bacteroidota bacterium
GGTATTGCCGACGGAAGTGGTAAGTTTTCTCTATCAACTACTACTCCTCTGTCGTGGAGGTTGGGAGAAAGAACACTATCAGTAAATGGTATTGCGCGGCCGCAAAAGATACTTGTTTTGGGTAAGCCAATTCTCTACTCAATTGGTAATGCGCCTCCTGTGCTTCGATATGGAGATTCTCTACTGGTAAGAGGAAAGGGATTTATCCGAGGGGAAAAGATCAGTATCTATTTAGATAGTATCAAGATTAGCACTTCAGATACCACCTTAGTAAAAGATGACCACTCATTTGAAGCTGTTGTATGGATGCCGTACATCGCAGATAGGTCATATAAACTCGCTGCACACGGGGAGCTTTCGGGTAGGACAGTAGCAAAGATTCCAGTTAGAATTACTCGTTATCTTGTTGAGGAGTTTGAAGACATTGTGCCGTCGGCGATCTGGGAGGGTGATATTCTCTATCACGAAAATTTAAGTTATAGGTATTATGCTGACTGGAGCAGGCAAGGAGTTGCTACTTACAAACCTGATTCATCAGGTGATTCAGTACGGTTTCGTTTTCATATTCCCGTTAGTGATACATTTAATATCAGGTTACTATTATCAGTTGGCAAGATGTTCGGAAATTACGAGTACTTCCTTGACGATAAGAAGCTGGGTGATTTTATCGGATATAAAGTTCTTGATCCCGATTGGCTTGAAACATGGCCATCTGATTCCATACGCTTAGGCATCTTTCCCCTTGCATCAGGGGAGCACACATTTACATTTAGATATGTAGGAAAAGGGCCTTTAGCTACAGATCAACAGCTTGGGGCAGATGCCTTGTTATTATCACCAACGTCAATACTACCACTTACCCCGGGTACTATACTCGACTCGGTTACAAATATAGTTGGCGGTGTGATTTCATCCTCACTTTATCCTTACATCTATCCAAACCCTGTTTCTACAAAAGGTGTCGTTATTGGGATGACAAAAGATAATCTTTCTTCTGATTCCGGCGCAGTATGTACTATTCGAATCATTGATGCATCCGGTAGAACGATGTTTAGAAGTATGTTGCCTTTTGAGAACTTCCGAGCAGAAGAGCATATAAAAACAGAGACATTCGCCGCCGGCAGTTACTTCGTCATCTTCACCTACACACAAGGCAAAGAAACACGGGAGTTTTCGCGCCTCTTGACCGTTACAAAGTAGCTTCAAATATTGCTACTGTGCCCGAAAAAAAATACGTCTTATTCGTTAGTTATTATTTTCCGCCTGCGGGCGGACCTGGGGTGCAGCGCGTTGCGAAGTTCGCTCGGTATCTCGGCGAGTTTGGCTGGACACCCATCATGCTTGTGCCCGAGAATCCTGAATACCAAGCACTCGACGAGTCGCTTGCAAAAGAATTGCCGCCAGACCTTATCGTCCGACGCGCACGAATTTTCGAGCCATACGATCTTTACCGTAAATTCACAGGTGTTAAAAAAGGTGTCTCACTTGATGTTGCTGTCAATAAACGCGGAGCGAAGCGAACGTTCAAGCAGAGAGTAGCAGAATTTATCCGCGCAACATTTTTTATCCCTGATGCGCGTATCGGCTGGTACCGCAATGCTGTAGCCGAAGGCATGAAGATAACAAAAGAGTATCCTATCAGCATGATATACTCTTCAAGTCCGCCGTACACTGTCTCGCTTGTTGCACGGAGGATAAGTAAGTTGTCAGGTATCCCGTGGGTTGCAGGTTTTCGTGACCCGTGGACGGGCTTTGAAAGCTCGACACCGAACCGCTGGTTCTTACCCAAAGCAATTGATAAAAAACTCGAACGCTCCGTCTTTACTGATGCAAAGATGGTTGATGTTGCATGGGAAGGTATCAGAGATGATGTGCGAGGGAAGTATCCCGAAATACCCGCATCAAAGTTTGTGCATATTCCAAATGGGTTCGATAGCGCAGATTTTCCCGAGCATGATATTGGGAAGCGTGCAGTGCGCGTACGAAGTGAGAAGTTCGTTATCACATATTCCGGTTCTCTCTACGGTCCGCGTAATCCGAGAACGTTTCTTGAAGCGATACGGAAGCTCATCGCATCAGGTGCAGTAGAAAAAGAAAAACTTCATCTGCGTTTTGTCGGCAGGTTTGGTCCGGATATTCATGAGATGCTTGACGAGGCGGATGTTGCATCAATGGTAGAGAAGATAGATTATGTTGCCCATTCACGAGCCGTCGAACTTGTACAGGATTCTGATGCACTTTTGCTTATAGTGGATGATACGGCAACAGTTGGTGCGATTGTCCCGGGCAAAGTCTATGAGTATCTTGGTGCAATGCGTCCGCTTATTGCGTTCGCACCGCCTAATGGCGCGATAGGTGAACTTCTGAAAGAAACCAACGGCGGCAAAGCTATCGCGCAAAGCGATGCCGATAGCGCTGCTTCTTACATCAAAACGCTCTACGACGGATGGCAGAATGGTGAGCAGACGAGCAGTGTGATGAAGACAGAGGTCATCTCCAAGTACGAACGCCGCGAAGAGACGCGTCGTCTTGCCGAAGTATTTGATTCGCTCGTGAAGTAATGGTGTGGTATGAAGCGATACGGGACGCAAGCCGCTCATTGCATGATGAGGGGATTGATGATGCAGAGTTAAATGCGCAGCTGCTTGCAGTGCATCTCAAGGGTGAGTGGAAAAAATCAGAAATGGTGCGTTACCTGCAAGACCCACTAACACCGGAAGAAGAAATTGAGTATGAGCATCTTATAAATCGTCGCATTGCACATCAACCGCTTCAATATATCACAGGTGAGACAGAGTTCTTCGGACTTCGGCTGTATGTTTCTCCTGCCGCTCTGATTCCGCGACCTGATACAGAAGTTCTTATTGAAGTGACTCTCGAAGAGATTGCATCACTTCCAAAACACGATGTTCGCATACTTGATATAGGCACAGGTTCTGGTGCGATCATTTTAGCATTAGCTTCTCGACTCCCACAAAGCGAATGCATCGGCATTGATATTAGCAATGATGCGCTCGCACTTGCAGAGCGGAACAAGGAGCGGCTTGGTCTTACGAACGTCACATTCGTAAATAAAAATATCTTCGATGATATTAAACTTGGCTCATTTGACGTCATAGTCTCGAACCCTCCATACATATCAACGGATGAAATGCGCCTGCTCGGCAAAGAAGTCATTGACCATGAGCCACGCATTGCCTTGACCGATGAGGCAGACGGATTAACTTTCTATAAGGAGATTATAAAGAAAGCGACTGGTTCATTATTGAATGAAGGCGGGATTTTGATTTTTGAAGTCGGCTATGATGCCAGCTGCCATGTAGTAGCATTAATGAAGAACGCCGGGCTTCAGGATGTGAAACTGAGAAATGACCTTACGGGAATCGGTAGGGTGATTTGTGGAAGAAAAAATCTGAATTCAAAGATGTAACAAACGTATCCGATGCGACTTCTTATACAGCGAGTTTCGAGGGCAAAAGTGACCGTCTCGGGTGAGATCACCGGAGAAATTGGTCATGGCTTACTCATTTTTGTCGGAATTGGTCACAATGACGACATCGCCCGTGTCAAAGAAATGACAGAAAAGGTCATAAAACTGCGGATTTTCGAAGATGAAGCAGGAAAAATGAACTTGGATGTAACTTTGAGGGGCGGAAGCGTTTTAGTAGTAAGCCAGTTCACACTTTATGGCGATGCTCGAAAGGGTAACCGCCCCAGTTTTATAGATGCGGCGCGACCCGAACAGGCAAAGGAGCTTTATGACAGATTTGTGTCATTGCTCCGTGAAAAAATGGGCACGGAGCGAGTCGCCCAAGGGCGGTTCGGAGCGATGATGGACGTCGAACTTGTTAATGACGGACCTGTAACCATTTGGCTGGAGTCGTAGTTAAAAATAGACTGATTTTAACAACTTTTCATTCACACTAACACTATGAAAAACATCTCCCGTATCATAGGCGGATTACTATTCGTCATGTTGCTTTGCACAGCAACCTCTTCCCGCGCCCAATACTGGCTTGATGACTGCGGCGGAACTGGGTCGAAAATTAAAAATAATAATGCGGGTCAAGAATTCTTGCTTTGCTATATGCAGAATGAGCTCTCGACGGATGAAGATATTAATGCCACCTATCAGGATGTGTACCTCGCTGCCCTCGACGAAGTTGGTGATGATGATAGTGTCGTAATTGCACTTAGTTGTAAAGCATTTCCGAATTATAAGGACACTGTTAAACTTGCCAAGCGTGGTTCATTAACGTATCCGATTAGTAGAATACTTAGTCGGTTCGTACTAATATATTCGAATGAGGTTGTTGATGATATGGTGGTTCGTGTTACCTCCTCCCATCCGATTGTCTGCTACGGGATGAATCACAAAAAAAACACTGCAGATGCGTTCCTTGCACTACCTCGGAATGTTGCCGAGACGGATTATATGGTTATGTCATACCCAAACTCAAAGTTTCCCAATGAAGGTCCAAGACAAAGTGAATTCTGTGTAGCAGCATTTGATGATAGTACAATTGTTGAGATAACTCCGACTTCTACGACATTAGCTGGCTCCCTTCAAGGAGTCAAACTTACATTCATTCTTGATGCAGGACAATGTGTACAGATCCAAGCATCTGATATACCGACCAATGACCTTACCGGGTCTAGGGTACATTCAAATAAACCAATTGTAGTGTACGGTGGACATATTCGCGCTGAAGTGCCATCGGGATATAGTTATGGCGCCGGCAGTACAAGCAGGGATCATCTGTGTGAGGCGATACCGCCAAATTCATCTTGGGGTAAATATTTCGTATGTAATCAGTTTTTTAATCCAGACGTAGTTCTCGGAGATGTTGTTCGTGTTCTTGCACGTGATAACAATACAACCGTTAAGATCAATGGCGTAGCTCAGGGAGCAATACTCAATTCAGGTGAACATACTGATATTGCAATACTAGGACCGCTATCAATCGAGACAAGTGAACCGTCGCTTGTCGGAATGTTTGCACACACGACAAGTTTCTCACAAGGAGTTGGTGACCCGTTCTTTGCTATTATTCCCCCTGTTGATCAGACATATAATGATTACACATTTTTTGTTAGTCAAGATTTAGTGTATTCTATCACTAAACTATTAGTAGTTACAGAGAAAAGTGGTATCGGAGCAGTGAAACTAAATGGTATATCTATAGACACCATAACATTCAAGCTACTACCGGGTACGTTAAACGGTAAAGAGTATGCAGTTGGTATTGTAGATGGTAACCTGATGCAAGGGGGAGCTAATCGTATTACAACTCCTTATACTGAAAAAGGGAAAGGCATCACAATACTCGCTTACGGGTTTGGAGCAGTTGACTCGTATGGCTATACTGCCGGTTCTTTACTGCAACCTCTTCAAGGTATCATAGCCGACGATTTCACTTTTGCAGGTGTTCCACCCGGAGAAGCACCGCCATCAGAGGTGCGCTTCATGAGTATGCTCAACGAGAAGGTCTGGCTTGATAGCGCAGTTGTGACGGAGATATCAAACCCTCGCTATAGCGTTCGTACAAAAAAGAGTCTGCCTTATGATATATCCTATTTAACCGGTGGACAAAAGATGGCAGTTGAACTTGAAGTATTCCCGCCAACCGATGAAGTGCTCTTTGGCATGATGCAGGTGCATCATCATACAACAGAGTGGCGGGGTATGCGTCCGGCAAAAGTACCATTTGTTATTTATCCCAAGCAGACAGCAAGTGTAAATACCGATGAATATAACGACAGGTCTGTAACGGTCTATCCGAATCCTGTGCTCGGTGATAAAGGTTCAGTGACGCTTCGAGTTGACCGTTCGACAACAGCGAAGATACGTCTATTTGATGCAACCGGCAGAGAAGTGCTTTCAATGGCCCCGCGACAGATAAATTCTCGTGAAGAGACGCTCAACTTCTCGACACGCGGACTTGCGAGCGGAAGCTACGTGCTCGAGCTTTCGATGCTCGAACTAAACCGCACCGAACGCAGGCATATCATTATTCAGAAATAAGTTTTTCTGCACTGCATACTTTGTGTATGCAGTGCACGTTTTTTTATATGCTCCCCGCATCAATTATTGATGTGAACAAAAAAAGATCGATAGAGTTGTTCTCAAGAGCACTCATGCAAGGGCTTGTGGTATGTGTATGCCTACTGAATGCAGGCAGCATGTATGCACAAACCCGCGAGCCGCGAGCAACGATAAAGTCCGACAAGTTCAAACGTGTTGCAAAACCTATCGAGGCAGGGAAGGCATCTGCACCTCTAGTTACTTCAACACCCGCGCCGCAGAACATACCGATCCAAAATCCGCAAGCTGTCCCGAAGCCAAAGTATAAGACATCAGGTAGAGAGTTCTATGTAGCGTTTCTATCGACGATAGGTAATGACCCGACCGGAAGCCCGTCACCGAAGACTGTTTATATAGTTGCGCGTTCGCATACTCGCGGAAAAATATCACACGTCGGAGGCAGTTGGAGCCGATCATTCGAGTGCAACCCTAAAGTAGCCACCCCCATAGTGTTGCCTTCATGGGCGGCGATGGACCGTCTTGAAATGGAAGTGAAGATTCCGAGAATGTTTACCATCACGACTGACGATGACGTAGCTGTCTATGCAATGTCATTAAACTATTTATCAAGCGATGGGTATTTGGTATTACCAAAAGAAGCCCTTGGGACGAACTATGTTGTTTCAAGTTTACGTAATTCCTTATGGTACTATCAAGGAAGTGTCTCGCCATGGAATGCAAGTGTGAACGTGCCTCGCAGTGAGTTTGGTGTTGCTGCAACAGAGAACGGCACAGATATTACTATTGAGCTAACGGCGGATTCATGGAGCGGTAAGTATAAGAAAGGGATGCTTCATACCTTTACGCTCAATCGCGGCGAAGTAATTCAGTTCTCTGCACGTGATACAGGTGTGAAAGCGATGGTTGATTATTACGACCCTGTAAGTGATGCCTACATTCCGAGGATGTCTTGGGTCGGGAAAGATGGCAACACGGACTGTGATCTCACTGGCTCTATCGTTTCTGCGACAAAGCCAGTCCTTGTTCTCGCAGGGCATGAACGTGCTTCTGCTCCGGACGACCTTGAATTTGCATACAAGGATCATCAAGACGTTTCACGCGATCATCTTATCGAGCAGATGCCGCCTGTTGATCTGTGGGGACAGGAGTTTATCGCTATCGGCGCAAAACGTGATGACAGAAATAACCGTCCGCCCGGCGGCGATATTATCCGAGTTATCTCGCGTTTTCCCAATACGGTTGTCTATAATAACGGTGTATTTCTTGATTCGCTCGGGCAAGGTGAGTATGCACAGTTCATGTCCGGTGATATTGCGCATATCGAGTCAACACAGCCGGTACTGGTTACAAAATATCTTTTGACGTGTGATTATAATAGTTGGGATTCGCTCTATCTCGGTGATCCTGACATGACGGTCGTCCCACCCGTCGAGAACATGAGCACGTTCTACTCGATCCCCACCATCCCTGTTGCGAACTTTACACATCATTTTATTACTATCATAGTTGATACTGCCGCTATAGATAAAACAACGTTAAACTCCGTTCTCATTGATACACGGACGCTCAAACCCATTCCGAACACACGTTTTATGTATGGCAGATACCAGACATTCGCAGGTGAGCAGCGATTGGAAAGTCCGTTACCTGCTTACGCCGAAACGTATGGGTATGGAATGCATGATTCGTACTCGTTATCAGGCGGTGGAGACTTCCAGTATTTACGTGAACTTGCGGCAAGAGACCTTGACTTCGGTACACTGCTTATCGGCTCAAAAAAAGATTCTCTGACGACGGTCTATGTTGATGTACCGTCATCGCCGCTTGCAGATACGCTTGAGGTGTTCCGTTACTCATGGGATATTGGTGATACGACTGCATTCGCAGTCCTTGATACAGTAACAACACCTATCCGCATAGCGCCCGGCGCAAGCATCCCCGTTCGTTTCCGTTTTACTCCCCCACGACTCGGTAAGTACACCGCCCGCCTGCGCGTATGGTCAAGCAATTACCATGATGTGTATATCAATGTGCAGGGCATTGCGGCGGATAGGAGATTGGAAGTATTGCCGCCTTCGATAAAGTACCCTAAAACAAGAGTTGGCAAGAGTATTGTTGATACAATCTACTTCTACTCTCGTGGTACTTCGCCGGTGACACTTGCGAGCACAAGTTGGCAATCACAGATATATTCAAACGCATTCACTATTGCCGATTATACGGGGAATCCAACTATTGCAAGTGATACAGGTTCGCCGCACTTCATCCTGTTCACTCCCCCGGATACCGGCATATTTAGAGACACTCTCTATTTTGCAAATAATAGTGAACCACCATATATACCAACTGTGATTCTTGAAGGTCAAGGCATAAATGCAGACGTAGTTACAGAAGGGAAAGACTTTTTGTCAGTTCGTGTTGGCACAGAGCGGACATTGGGTCTAAATATTACCAATTTCGGTTCTGATTCGACAACCATCGATACTATTTATCTGGTCAGTGGAGACCTATCCGAGTTCGAACTTATTGATTCAACTATTCCAACAAATGATTCAGCAACGGTGTTGAGAAAATTCAATGATCTTGGGTATGTATACACCTATTATGCTAAATTCAAGCCATCAATACCGCTCCCACTAAATCCACCAAGGTTCGACCCTGATGGAAATAAAAAAGTATTAGTAAAGGTAGTTACTGGTGTAGGTGAGTTTATTGACACACTCAAAGGCAGAGGTGTCGAGCCTGTGGTTTATGCTTCAAAGGATACACTACGTTTTGGTCCAATTGTTGATCCTCAAGTTTCAGATCTTTATGATACACTGGCTTTGGAGAACAGTGGGAGCGATGTAGCTTATATTGATTCTGTATTTAATTTTACATCGAATTACGATATTATTAACGCCGCTCAGATAAATAACGGCGCATCAATCGAACCTATTGACCAAAACGTAGATGTCAGAGTACGATTTAATATTACAGAGCCGGGATTATTTCTCGACAGTATCTATCAACGCAACGATTCTCGTTGGCAGCCAGTAGTCTATATTCAAGGCACTGTCAAAGCTGGATTGAAGTATAATCCATCTTTCGATCTCGGCGAAGTCCATGATTGTAATCCTATCAACCAACAAATTCGCTTTACCAATATATCTGTTGTGCCGATACGTATTGATTCGTTCTGGCTTGCTGCAGGGAGCGGAGGATTTACAATCGTGCGACCAGACACGTTCCATATTGTCGTACCTCCGAAGAGCACGTATGACTTTGATATTCAGTATTCATTCCCTGATGATTCTATTACGGGTTCGCAGACCGCATTCCTTGTTATCAAACAGCCGCTTGGCGGAGAGGCGATAGGGTTTAGGTATGATACCGTTACTTTTACTATTACTCGTAAGATAGACTTGCTCTCTCTTGGTTCGCAAGCACCGCCGTATAAGCCGAATGCACTTGATGACCCGTTTAGAATGCCTGTTTATCTCAAAGGTGATAGAGGCGGCAAGGGGCAGCTTGATAATATTACTATAAAGATAAACTTCGGCAACGACCTTGTGGCTCCTATCGGTATTGATCGCTCCGGTTCGCTGACAGAAAAAACTTCGACCAATGTAATTCCCACACAGCCAACACCAGTTTGGGATGAAGCGACACATACATATACTGTAAAAGGTGTAGGGTTAAACCTCTCGACGAATCTTGCAAAGAACACGCTGCTTTTTACCGTACTCGCTCAGGCATACTTAACAAAAGACACAGAGACGACGATCATACAAGAGCTGCAGTACGATGCTGACCCTGCCTGTGCGTTCCGCGTTACGCGTGATTCACTTCGTATCGTTTATGCAGATGAATGCGGTGATAATACGATACGTGGAGTGATGCTCTCGAACTCACCGCAGCTAATTGTATCCCCGCCGCAGCCCGACCCTGTTTCGCTTTCGGGCAATTCATCGGTTCAGGTTCGCTACTTTGCGCCGCGGAGTGTGTTCTTGAGTTGGAAGTTGGTTGATATCAACGGTAGCACTGTTGCAGCTTCTGCTGAATCTCCGATCTCAGCCGGAAACGGTCAGGTTGTCATAAATAAGAATGAGTTGCAAAGTTCAGGCAGTTATTTTATAGAACTCACGGCCCGCGACAGCCAAACAGGTGCAATAGGTAAAACAACAACGAAATTCGCCGTTGTAAAATAGTAGTTGCTTCTTAATTTTGGTCACATCGTTATGCAATACATCAAATATGTGCTGTCATTTCTACTTTGTGTAGTCTATGCAGTGGATATCTCTGCACAAAAGAAGGATAATCTCGGGAAAGAGTATTTTGTTGCATTCGGACCAAATGAAGGGTCGAATGATAATGAAAATGTATTTGCTCTCTATTTGACAGGACCTGTTGCCGCATCAGTTACGATAGAAGTCCCGGCCCTAAGTTATAATGAGAAATTCAATGTTACTCCTGGACAAGTCACCAAGGTAATGCTTCCAAGTGGCGCTAGCTTTGGTCCTACAGTTGAAGTAACAGCTTCAGATACAGTTGTAAAAGGAATGGGTGTTCATATTATTGCGAGCACAGAAATAGCAGTCTATGGAATGAGCCACAAAATGTATTCGAGAGATGCTTTTATGGCTTTACCCTTAGATGTACTCGGTACGAAATATCGTACATTAAATTATCAATCATCTCTTGTTTCCACTGGGGGGCAATTGAATAATCTGCCAGGGCAATTTTGGATTGTAGCCACTCAAGATTCAACCTACATTGCAATTACACCAAACGATAGTACTTCTTCAGGAAGACCAGCCCGAGAGTCATTTGCAGTCAGACTTGATAAAGGAGATGTATATCTTGTGCAAGGCAATCCTCATAAGAGAGGGAATGACTTGACCGGTTCTCTTATTGAATCAGATAAACCGATCTCAGTTTTTTCTGGACATATGCGAGCAGGTATTCCGGAAGGGTTTAATAATATTGGAAGTAATCGTCCGAGCCGCGACCATCTTGTTGAACAGCTTCCCCCTATTAATCTATGGGGTAATGAAATGATAGTAGTTCCATACGAATCATCAGATTCACCTGATGTTGTACGAATTTTATCGGCAACCAATGGTAATATTATCTCTATCAATAATGGGATTGTAGTTTCGCTTGATGCCGGAGAATTCTATGAGATACCAGCACTACGTGACCCCACAGTGATTCAGTCTGAATCACCGGTGCTTGTTGGTCAGTATATGCACACGAGTTTGTATGGACTTTCACAACCGGGGATGCCCGACCCATACGGTGATCCCGCATTCTCGCTGGTTTCACCGCTTATTCAGGCAAGTGGCACACAATATGTAGTTGTTGTCGGTGATACGATTTCGATAAGCTCGCAGTTTCTTACAGTTGTTAGCACAGCCGATAGTCTTCTTCGTCTAACTATAGATAGTAGTAGTATTTTTCCTTTGGATGTAAAACCGATAGGTACTACCAAGTATGCATATATGACTATTCCGGTTGCACCAGGAGTTCATTCTATTACTCTGAATGTACCTTATAGTATGAATGTCTATGGATTAGGTAACGTAGATAGTTACGCCTATGGTGTATGGCTATTGACCGAGCCACTCAATTCAGTTGGTAGACAGGCAAGTGGCGGATATGAACTGATTACATTTGGTGACATCTTCCCAAATCCGATACGATGGTTACAAGACGGCATTATTCTTCCATTCATTGCAAACAACAGTCTGTTGCTTGCGTGGTCAATCCGTAATGTTGAGGGAGTTATCTGTGAACAAGGAGAGATAAATGTGACTACCGGGAAAGGGCAAATCTTTGTAACTACATCAAAAGAACTGGTAAATGGGACATATTTTCTCGATGTTTTGGCTCAAAAACACGGGGTAAACGTATCAGAAAGATATTCCATTAAATTTGTCGTTATTAGATAAAAGATTTATTGATACCTTTACCGTTCTCGCGTGTCTTTTATATATGGAAAATATGACAATTTTGTGACAAAAATGTGGCATCGGAGTTGTAACTTTGTACCGCTTCAGATGTTTCTTTAATAGAGCATTCACATGAACTACAGACTCACGAACTACCCCCTCGTTCTTCTGATCGCGTTCCTCCTTGGGGCAGGTATCACTGCGAACTCCCACGCGCAGAAAAAGGATAACCTCGGCAAAGAATTTTATGTGGCGTTTGGTCCGAATGAAGGAGCGGGCAACTCTGAAAATGTTTTCGCATTATACATAACTGGTCCTTTGGCAACTCAAGGGTATGTGGAAGTGCCTGCAATTAGCTTCAGACAAGACTTTACAATTACTCCCGGACAAATACAAACCATAGATCTACCACACGGTGCCAATTTTGGACCAACGGTTGAAGTGACACAAAATGAAACGGTTGTCAAAGGGATGGCAGTACATATTGTAGCTGATACAGAAGTAGCGGTCTATGGGATGAATCATAAGACGTATTCGAGCGATGCATTTATGGCACTCCCAATTGACGTCCTTGGCACAGAATACAGGACGATGAATTACCAGTCTTCAAGGGTATTTGCCGGGGGGCAGTCAAATAATATTCCGGGACAGTTTTGGGTAGTTGCTATTTTCGATTCTACTAACGTAACATTCAAACTCAATGCATCAAGTTCTAATGCAACACCTGCAGGTACTCCCTTCAATGTGTTATTAAACAAAGGTGATACGTACCTTATCCAGGGAGATCCTGATATGCAGGGTAATGATTTAACAGGTTCACTTGTCGAATCAGATTTACCTCTCGCTGTTTTTACAGGTCACATGAGGGCGGGTATTCCTGAAGGGTTTAATAATATTGGCAGTAATCGTCCAAGCCGAGATCACTTAATAGAACAAGTGCCACCTGTGAGTGCATGGGGAGATTCAGCGCTTGTGATTCCCTATTTCTCATCCGATAATCCTGATCTGGTGAGGATTGTCTCCTCAGAGGATAATAATACTATTACTGTCAATGGTACTGCTGTTGGAACATTCAATGCAGGCCAGTTTTATGAGATACGGAGTTTATCCTCCCCGGCTTC
The DNA here is from genome assembly GCA_043752045.1 of Bacteroidota bacterium. Classification (GTDB taxonomy): domain Bacteria; phylum Bacteroidota; class Ignavibacteria; order Palsa-1295; family Palsa-1295; genus DATDEW01. The sequence continues at coordinate 13,101 of JAYUZC010000239.1, forward strand.
AATAAGCGCAACAAACCCGATACTCGTAGGTCAATATATGCATACGAGCAATTACGGATTAACAACGCCGGGTGACCCTGATCCGTATGGCGATCCTGCATTGGCGCTCGTGTACCCTGTTGAACAATTCACAACAGGATA
>JAYUZC010000240.1:0-2035 GCA_043752045.1 Bacteroidota bacterium
CTCAAGAGTACGGCGCGCAGGATATTCAAATTCTTAAAGGGCTTGAAGCCGTTCGTAAACGCCCTGCTATGTATATCGGCGATGTTGGTCCGCGCGGACTTCATCACCTTGTTTATGAGATCGTAGATAACTCGATCGACGAAGTACTCGCCGGCCATGCTACAGAAATTTTCGTCTCTCTTAATGAAGACGGTTCATGTACGGTCACAGATAATGGTCGCGGTATCCCGACAGGAATTCATAAAGGCGAGAACGTCTCAGCGCTTCAAGTTGTCATGACGGTTCTCCATGCCGGTGGTAAGTTTGATAAGAACGTCTATAAAGTATCGGGTGGTCTGCACGGCGTCGGTGCATCGGTAGTGAATGCTTTGTCCGAATGGTGCGAAGTTACCGTCCATCAAGGCGGCGAGATGCACTTCCAACGGTACGAAAAAGGAGAGCCGAAAGATAAAGTAAAGGTCATCGGCAAAACGAAGATCACGGGTACGCATACGACTTGGAAACCCGACCCAGAAATATTTAAGCAAGGTCAGCAGATGCGCTTTGATGCGCTCCGCGAACGTATGATGGAACTTGCATTCCTCAATCCGATGGTGACGATCTCACTTAAAGATGAGACGGCAAAGGAAGAAGAGACATTTCATGCCAAAGGCGGCTTGCGCGATTTTGTAAAGCATATCGACCGCACGAAGATTTCTCTTCATAAGCCTGTATATGTAGAAGGTGTCAAGGAGAACACACCTGTCGAGATTGCATTCGAGTACAACGACGGTTACAACGAAAATCTTTTCAGCTACGTCAATAATATCAACACGCATGAAGGCGGTACGCACGTAGCCGGCTTCCGTAAGGCACTCACTCGCACGATGAATCAGTTCGCCGCGAAGAACAATCTTGTCAAGAGTGATAAGATATCTTTGACAGGCGATGATTACCGCGAAGGACTTACTGCTATTATTTCATGTAAAGTAGCAGAGCCGCAGTTTGAAGGTCAGACAAAGACGAAGCTTGGTAATAACGAAGTGCAGTCTGTTGTCGAGATGATCATGGGCGAAATGCTTTCACAGTTCTTGGAAGAGAACCCGGCAGTCGGCAAGCGCATCATTGATAAAGTGCTCCGCGCTGCAGAAGCTCGCGAAGCAGCGCGTAAAGCGAAGGACATGGTTCGCCGCAAGAATGCGCTTGAGAACACAGCGCTTCCAGGTAAACTTGCAGACTGTTCTATCACCGACCCCGAGCATTGTGAGATATATCTTGTCGAGGGTGACTCGGCAGGTGGTTCTGCAAAGCAAGGACGTGACCGCCGCTTCCAGGCAATACTTCCCCTCAAGGGAAAAATTTTGAACGTGCAGAAAGCGCGTCTTCATAAGATGCTTGAGAACGAAGAGATACGCAATATCTTCACCGCGCTCGGCATCGGTATCGGTGAACAGCAGGACTTAGCGAAACTTCGCTACGCAAAAGTTATCCTCATGGCTGATGCTGACGTTGACGGTTCACATATTCGTACGCTTATCCTGACCTTGTTCTATAATCACATGCGTGACTTGATCGAGAACGGTAATGTCTATATTGCGCAACCACCGCTTTATAAAGTAAAACGTGGCAAGTCGGAGCAGTATGCTTACAACGAAGAAGAGCGTGACGAGATAGTCAAGCGTTACAAAGCAGAAAAAGCTGATAAGAAAAAAGGAAAAGACGAGCCGGAAGAAGAGGAAATCATCATGGATGAACTCGCCGCCGAAGATGGTACGATTGTTACTCCGCAGTCACCCGATATGAAGGGCATCGTCATCAGCAGGTTCAAAGGTTTGGGTGAAATGAATCCCGACCAGCTCTGGTCAACAACGATGAACCCCGAAACTCGCACACTTCTTCGCGTAAGCATCGAGAGTGCCGCAGCCACCGCAGATATGTTCGAGACGTTGATGGGCGACGAAGTAGAACCCCGCCGCCAATTCATCGAGAAGAACGCAACGTATGTGAGGAATCTGGATGTGTAATATTCTTAGCACATAGTCATATAAAACGCACC
>JAYUZC010000241.1:0-2035 GCA_043752045.1 Bacteroidota bacterium
TGTACACACTACCATAGAGAACATCCTGCTTCGCATCATACGGACGAGCGCCATAGGTTGATTCTTGCGAAGCATTCGAGTACATAAACGAGGCGAAGAGATTCGCAGACTCACTTACGTTCAAGTCGAGCTTTGTGTATGCATCAATACGTGAAGAAGAAATGTCTTCAGTATGGTGAGGTGTCAAAGAATCAGGTTCGCCACCGAAACGATCCTCCTTAGCTCCGAGCACAGCGATAGTTAGTCGTGCGCTATTTGAAAGTGGGAAGCGTGTTTTCAAAAATCCGCTCAAGCGGTCGTAGGAAGGTGAGTTCGAGAATGATGATGCATCTCGCTCAAGCTCATGCCCGTTGTAGGAGATGAACCCCGCAACACCAACTTCTTCACCAACTGCTCCAACGTAGCTTGCGCTTACATCACGCTGCGCTATGCCGAAGCTTTCCATCGGTGTGCCGATATTTGTGATGAAGTTGAACTCGTTCGGTTCGGCAGGCAGCTTTGTCTCGAAATCAACGACGCCCGATATTGCTCCATTGCCGTACTGCACACTTGATACTCCTTCGTATATTTTCATATTCGCGATTGCTGTCGAAGGAATTTGTTGCAGTGCATACATCGAAGTAAGCGCGCCGAAGAGCGGCATACCGTCGAGATAGAGCAGGATGCGCGAGCCGTCAAGTCCGCGCAATCGGACTGATGATGAGTTATCAATCGAGCAACTTATCTGGCTTGATGTGCAGGACGAGTAGCGGCGAAGCAGTTGCGTCGGGGACGGACTGAACGGAGCGAGGTCAGCGAACTCGCGGTTTATCGCCTCAACATTACAACATGCATCTTCGATAACCGTGAAGTATCGTTCGCTATGAACAACGACTTCTTCGTTCATCTCTTCAAGTTGAAGTTCGATATCGCCAAGTGTAAACTCATCGTCGCGAATGTCGATTGAGATGACCTTCTCGGTGTAGCCGACCATCTTCACCGAAAGATCGAACATACCTTTATGAGGCGCTTCAAGAGAAAATTTACCGAGGGAGTCGGTGAATGCACCCGCAGAGTGCTCTGCGTCATGTTCAGCTGTTCGCTTCTCGCTGACCTTTACGGTCACGCGCGGAAGCAGTTCGCCGTCGCGGGCATCAATGACCTTGCCCGTGATGCGTGTTTGTGCATGTAAAGAAATTGCAATGCAAAGCATTGCGAATACTAAAATTGTTTTCATGTAATAAATAGACCAATGTGAAATGTGTACATCACTCGTTCGGAGTGGTGTCGTTATAGTAAGCAAGTTTTCAGCTTACCATAGCGGCGGGTGGTCTATTGAGGCAGGAATTGAAAGTGGTGTGCCGATAGAGACGGGCACGAGAACAGATCTGGAAAAACTTTGTGTGGATATGACGATCGCGTCCGGTTGGGTGACAGTAAAGTGACTACATACGCAATGCGAGCAATCTGTGCCGGGAGCGCATTCGTCTTCTGCACCGGATTGATCATGTGCTGCTTCGGTCTCATGCGAGCAACATTCATCGGTTTGCTCGGTGTGCGTATCAGCGGTCATCGCAAGGACGACATTGCACATGGTGCTCACCGAGAAGACCGTTAGCCCAACAAAGAAAACAAAAACCGATATATGTGAACGGAAGAATTTCACTCTTCTAAGCTAACAATGATACTTTTGAGAATGTTCAGTGGAGTATAAGAGGTAAGCTTAAAGAGGAGACGGATATGAATGGTGCTCAACTTTGCGTTGTGTTTTCTTCTATTGGTAGATAGATACTGAATCGTGCGCCGTTGCCGGGTTTGCTTGATACGGTGATGATGCCGTTATGATTTTCTACTATTTTTTTGACGATGGCAAGCCCGATGCCTGTTCCGGCAATAGTGTTTTTATCGTGCAGACGTTGGAAGACCTGAAAGATGCGGTCAGTATATTGTTCGTCGAAGCCAATGCCATTATCAGAAATACTAATATTGTAGTAGGTTTTTCCGTGGATTATTTCCGGATGCGTTCCTGCGGGGGGTACAATGTTTTTACATTCAA
>JAYUZC010000242.1:0-5478 GCA_043752045.1 Bacteroidota bacterium
CGCTTTATTCGACAGATGACTATCAAGGAATGTACCGCTGTCTTGAGTCATCTCACCTTGCGAAAGCAGCGCCATCAGATAGAATGGTTTAATCTTCGCGAGAAATGCCAAAGGTAGCCCGACAGAGTCGGCGAAATATTTATCAAGTGCAGCATATCTGCCTGAATCAAGTAACGTCTTGATGGTAGTATCACCTCCAAACATGATATATGGCAGAAGCTTTGTAAACATATCGAGTTTACTGAAATCAAGTTCTATTTCTGAAGCAAAAACATCCACTTCCTTGATATACTTTTCTACAGAATCAGAAAATCGGAACACTCGTTTATCGAAAGAGTGCATCGTCCCATAAAGATATGACGGCTTCTTGGCATCATTTAAAGTTACTCTCCAGAGTAACGATGGATACTTCGACTGCGCTATCGCAGACGAAGTAAAAATGAAAATGATAAAAACGATTATGACTCGGCAGCTTTTCATATTATTCTCCGGCAAACTCACCGACGTACCAATCCTTATCCTCTAGCTCACCACGGAAATGCTGAACATACATCACGTAGTTCTCCGCTCCTTGGGCTACCATCTTGGCATCACGCTCTGTTAATGGACGAATGACTTTTGCAGGAATGCCTGCAGCAAGTACGCCATCTGGTATAATTGTATTTGGAGTTACAACTGACCCCGCTCCAATAAGCGAACCCTTTCCGACAACAGCTCTATCAAGAACGACTGCATTCATCCCAACCAAAGCTCCGTCGCCAATCGTACAGCCATGAATGACTGCTCCGTGACCAATGGTAACATTCTCACCTATTAATGTCGGATTCTTAAAATGCGTAACGTGTATCGTCGCGTTATCCTGAATGTTTGAGTTCTTCTTAATAACGATACGCTCAACATCGCCGCGTATAACAACATTGAACCACACGCTGACATTTTCTTCAAGCGTTACATTGCCGATAACGTGGCTGCCTCCGGCAAGAAAGCACGACGGATGAATATCCGGCACGATACCCTGAAAAGTGTATATCTTACCTGTCTCGGCTGTCTCTATGTTGAGGGAAATTTCCTTCTGCATTGTCGTAAATAGTTTACTCCTCATACAAAAAGAAAAAGGGACAGAGAGTTCACTCTCCGCCCCTTAAACAATAACCATCATGCCAATTATACTTACCTCGGAAGAGAGTCAAGTTCTTGGCTCTTGTAAGTACCTCGGCGGAAGAGGTTACAGATCGAATCAGCCCACATCTTTGTGCGGCGGACTATTGCATTCGCCTTTGGACGGTAATCGCCAAGTTCATTTACGGCATCAACTGACATGTGCTCATAAGTGGAATTCGTTACGCCGTTATTTACATGTTCAAAACTCTCCTTCGCTGCGGTCAAGATGCTATCAGCAATCTCGGAGATAGGACGCTCTGCCTTCTTCTTTGCGCTTGCCTTTGCCGGCTGGAAGTACTCATAGACCAAACAATCATCATCAGCAACTTTTGCAGTTGCTTTCTTCGATGGTTCAATGCAGGCATTGGCTTCACAGTATGCGAAGACAACGCAGCATATCCATAGTATGTACTGAAGCTTTTTCATAGCTACGACCTTTCTGACTTCATCATTATCTCTTGTACTTTCCATCCCGGAAAGCCGGGGACGGGGACACTTCTTCTATCCTTGGGCTGACTCGGCATCTTATCATAATAAGGTATGCCGCGATCATAATATCTCGGAATCGGACTTTCAGGCACAGGGTACCCGGGTTTCTTGTCATACCGATAATAGAATCTATTCTCCGGCAGAGGCAAGTCATTCTGGTAGTACTTCAACAATGAATCAGGGATCGCATGTTGATAGATATCTGGTAACTCTAACTCCCCGCCGAAGTATGAACCATCAATACCATCATCCCATAGACCATGCTTGAGTGCCTTTAAAGAATCACTCTCCAAAGGATTAGAATTGAGCGTACCGCCCTGCCCGAAACTACTTCCGGTAGTTAAGCAAAACACACATGCAGCTATGATACCTATTTTCTTCATTGGTGCCAATCCCCCGAAGCCGAAATATACGACATTTTTGGGAAATCCGGTTACGCAAAATTGCTAATTTTTGCATATCCGGTCATATATAGGACACGCGAAAAGCCAAAATGTTGCACGGAAAATGAAAAATTATTTCTGGACGATAAATCTCGTCGTTTCTGTGCCTAAAACGAGGTAGTATATACCATTCGGCAGCAAAGAGACCGGTATCTCCATCTCGCCAGAATCCATCACAACTGGCATACGCATTACCTCTCTACCAACTCTGTCAAACATCTGTATCGTTCTGGAATGAGGGTGTTCGTCAAACGATACATGGATAGTCTTTGATGTAGGGTTTGGGAAGACTGATAGCTCTTCAGCATTACCTCTTAACTTGAAAACCGATAGTGTTGTACCACCGCCATCTGTTGTTTTGTATGCAATACCATTTGTACCAAATGCATAAGCAACTGAATCTGAAGGAGCAGAAATTGCTATAAATTTACCAGTAGAAATTTGTAATTGAGGTGCCCATGTCCTCCCTGTATCAACAGATTTATAGACTATTGACCATATCCCTTTATCGATAATTACAAAAATTGAACTGTCATTTGCTTGAGCAATATCCTTCACATAACAGCTGTCAAATATGACATCCCAATGTGATCCCCTATCACGAGTAACAAGGAACCTCTGAGTGGTTGAACCTAAATATACTTGCTTATTAATTCCCTTCAACTTTTTGAACGCTAACCCGTTAACAACTTCATCATCAATTGGAATGCTACGCATACTATCTAGAACATTAACGGTATCCATGAAAAGTGAATATACACTGTCCCTGCCAGCAAATATACAAGTATTTTTATCAACTATATCAGCACAATGAATATAGAGATAACCAGGATACTCTCTCAGTGGGTCAAACCAAGTGTTTCCTCCATCATTAGTCAATACAAGTTGATAGCTACCAATAACGTCATCCGGATAATCTCCGCAGCCAGAAGCAATTTTAACTACGTAACCTAAATCACTATTTTTGAAATCAATAAGCCCTGCTTTTTGGCAGTAATCACCCGTTTCACCAAAAGAAATACTTGCAACCCAATTGTTACCCCCATTGAGACTCTCATTAAAAATAAATGAAGAACTATACTGCCTGAAGTATGAAGGTCCTGTTACTGACGTTTCTGTACCAATTATGTTTATTCTTGAATTACTAACAGCGAATAAATCTGACCATGATTTGTGATACGTTGACAAAGAATCTTGAAAATGAGTGTCAGATGGTATCGCAATCTCTTTCCATGTCAACGCACCATCATTAGTAATCCATTTGCCAACAAATCCACTATCAGAAGACCAAAAGTAAGAATTCGTTAGCCCTCGAGTATTAGTATAAAAACCATACGCGTATGGTGTAGTTATCCTCTGCCACCCCGTTTGCGCGAACAAGGGATGAATCAAGATGAGATAGAATAGAAATGTTGCTAATGTGTGCTTGAGCATGTCTTCTCCTGCTGTTTACTTACAACACAACAGCTTCATGTTTGTTGCGAGGTATTTATTTATCAACATCCTCCTCGGAGACACGAATGACATAGTCTGTGCCATCCGAAGTGACTTGTTTTGCCTTTGACATAATCACTTTCAGTGTGTATTTTCCCGGAGGGAAACTACCCATAAAACTGCGGACGGGTGCTTCAGTCAAGGTCAAACTCCCTTTTTGAAGGGTAAAAACTGCATTTTTATCGGGACTTTCGAGCTTTACTGCCCCATCAAAGATCATCTTTACTTCAAATGAATGTGTCGTGGTCTGGCTCGACTTGAGCTTGCCGCGAAACTCCTCTGTAAAGGTAGTCGCGAACCGCTCGGGCATAGTGAAGTTCTTGCGTTTGAACGACTCGGTATAGTTCGGCGCAGCATTTTCTGGTACGAGCTGAAGTATCGAATCAGAGAGCGAGTAGATCCGGTAAATCATAGGTGTCGGCGTTGGGTAACGCTCTGTATGTGCAAAAAGCATGAGCGTATCTCCGCGTAACTCCCAGGTATCTCCTATCATCGAATACATATTAATGAACTTCAACTTACCATCCCCGTAGAGATGATAGCCCTCATCGCCGGGCTGGGTAGCAATCGGACGAACCCAAATACCTGTAAGACGTTCTTTCGTAAGTATGCCACGCTGGAGCATCAAGAGAGAATCAGCTATAGATACTGAATCTGCCATACCAGGCTTATCATCCATGTACTTTGCACAAGATGAGAGCAGAAGTGTAGCGGCGAGGACTAAAAGTAAGAGTTTCTTCATACGATTTCTAACACCTATGTAAGATAACTTAATCCATGAATCCCCTTCTGATAGGTGCCCATGAGGGGTGGTTAACCCATTGATTTATATGACTACTAAGTTTACACAAACACAATCAAGCTTAAACTTCAAAGCTAAAAGCGTAAACGAGATGATTGATGTAATAGCTATAACTATCGGCTTCATACTTCTTCATGCTATTCCTCTTTAAGCTTTCAGATTTTAGCTTTACGCTTGAACAGGTGCCTATCATATCAGATTCAGTATACGAAAGAATAACCGCAAGATCAAAAAATATTTTGAAATTTAACATTACGGGCACCCAGAGGGGCTTGGATTTGGGAAAATATCTTTTTATATTCATTCCCTAATTAACAGGCACCTATAACCACTCATAGGATATGGAACAGAAAAAAGAACTATTCAAAGAAAAAGTACTCGCTGGAAGCCGCACTTATTTTTTCGATGTGAAAGAAGCATCAAACGGAGCAAAGTATATCACGATAAACGAAGCGCGAAAGAACGGAGACAAAAACGAGTACAATCGTATCATGATCTTCGAAGACCAGTTCGTTGCTTTCACAGGCGGCTTCAAGAAGGTATATGAATTCTTAAAACCGAAAGAAGTGGCGGCGCAGTCTTAATCCAGATTATGTCCGTACGTCTTTAGCCATGTCTTGTGCTCTTTGTAGCGCGGGCAGATTTCGGCTACGCGTGACCAAAAACGTTTGGAGTGATCCATGATCTCGGTATGTACGAGTTCGTGGAGGATGACATAGTCAACGACATCCTGCGGAGCTTTGATGAGCTTCCAGTTAAAGGAGAGATTCTTCTTCGATGAACACGAACCCCATCTGCTTCTGGCAGAGCGTATCGTGACGTGGTTATAAGTAAACCCGAACTCACGCGAATACTCACGAAGTCGTCCTTCAATGTAATTCTTCGCTTCAGTGCGGTACCATTTCTCATCGCCCGTTGCAAAGAGCGTAGGCGTTACGGGCTTGCCAAGAAGAAGTATCTCATGTTGCTTTACGGGGAGCTTTGTTTTCACGAAGTTTGCAAGATGCTTACTTATCCATCCCTCGCGCTCACCCAAAAGTTTCTTGAGCGAGAATTCCGTGTATCGCATCGGGATAATAACCTTCACCT
>JAYUZC010000243.1:0-5476 GCA_043752045.1 Bacteroidota bacterium
GCCAGACGTGTCGGGCTGGCAGCAATTGCTATAATACACTGTGCACCTTGATGTGCAAGCAAATATGGAAGCGAGGGATGCCAAAGGTCTTCGCAGACAAGCAACCCGATTCGACCAAGAACTTCAGAATCAAACACTTTCACTGATGTACCTTGAAGAAAGTATCTCTCTTCCTCAAAGATACCATAGGTCGGTGGATACACTTTATGATGTGTGAACTTCCACTGGCCACCTTCAAAAAGAAATGCTGAGTTATAGACTCCGCCGCTTTGCGCTCGTTCAACACCGCCACAAATGATAGTGATGTCTTTACTTAGATCACGAAGTGCAGCGAGTCGGGAGTCAGTTCTTGGGTCAAGCGCAACTTCATAGTTTATGTCTCTAAGTGTATAGCCCGTAAGAGAAAGCTCCGGAAAGATGATTGCATCAGCACCCTTTGAATTAGCTTTTCGGGCAAGTTCTTCGTGAATGTGTGCATTGCGTTCAACATCACCGAGGATGGACGTTACCTGAGCCAGTGCTATTCGTGAGCGTTTTAGATACATCAGCGCATTACTACTTCGTTCGGTAACTCGTTCAGGTTTGTTGTATCAGGCGGAAGTGCAATACGGAGATGTTCTTTGATTGTCCGCAAGCCGGATACAACGCCGTCTTCAAAATGCCCTTCTTTGAAGTGAGACTTGATCGTAGCGGCAACATCTTCCCATGTATCAGGGTCAACTCGTTCATTGATGCCTTTATCGCCGCAAATGTAATACTTATGCTCTTCAAAAATAATATAGAGCAAGATGCCGTTCAGCCCTTTGGTGCTGTGCATACCAAGCCGCTTGAATTCTTTCATCGCAAGTGCATCAAGTGCAAGTCCACCATCCTCGAACGGACGTTCATCAAGAATGGAGACACGTATCTCTGCGCTTGTATGCTCTTCTACCTCGGCTATTACATCAGCAATATGTTTGAGAGCACTCTCGGAGAATGCCTCTTTTGCTGTCTTGGCTATCGTTTGCTGTTCAGACATTGTTAAAGTTTTATCGTTCGTTTAAGTATGGTATCTGTTTTGCCGAATGTTTTGCTCGCTTTCGGGAAGTCTATCGTATAATGCAAGCCGCGTGACTCTTTTCGCTTAAGTGCAGAGCGGACAATAATGAGTGCTACTTCTGCAATGTTACGCAATTCAAGTAACGGCATTGTTACTTTGGTTTTCCCGTAGTATTCTTTGATCTCTTTTTTGATGAGTTTGAGACGCCTCTCGGCACGTTTGAGTCGGTAATCCGAGCGAACAATACCGACGAGATCCCACATCATCTGCTGTATCTCGTAACGATCATGCTCAATGACCACCCACTCCTCTGCATTCTCCGTGCCTGAATCGTCCCACTCACGAATACTAACATCTTTGGTCTTACTATTAACGGTATTCTTCAACAGTTCAACCGCCGCGCGAGTTGAAAAAACAAGTGCTTCAAGCAATGAATTACTTGCTAATCGGTTTGCGCCGTGAACGCCTGTCATCGCAACTTCTCCGCAGGCATAAAGATTCGTTATGTTCGTCCTTCCCTCAAGGTCGGTAACAACACCGCCGCAGCTATAGTGTGCCGCGGGAACAACAGGTATCGGCGCTTTGGTAATATCAATACCAAAGCGTAAACAGGTAGAATAGATATTTGGAAATTCCTCTTTTGCTTTTTTCCCCAGATGTGATATATCAAGCCAGACATGCTGATCGCCCCGCGTCTTTAGTTCGGCATCGATTGCACGAGCGACAATATCACGCGGTGCAAGCTCCAAACGTTTTTTATCATATCGCTTCATAAAGCGTTCGCCGTCGAGATTTGTCAGAATACCACCCGCTCCGCGAACTGCTTCGCTCACTAGAAATGAGTGTGCGCCTTCTGTGTAAAGTGTTGTAGGGTGGAACTGCACGAACTCCATATTCCCGATCTTCGCACCAGCGCGGTATGCCATTGCAACACCATCGCCTGTTGCTATTAGAGGGTTTGTTGTATGAATATAGACCTGCCCTGCACCACCGGTAGCAAGCATTACTGCTTTGCGAGCACGAACAACTATTACTTTACGCTTATTTTCATCAAGTACGTATGCGCCATAACATTCAAGCTCAAGAACATTCTTGGGCTTAGTCTTTTGATGGCGTTGAGTGAGAAGTTCAATAGCAAAATGATCTTCAAGAAGGGTGATGTTCTTTTGTTTAGCAATTGCAGCGAGGAGAGAACGCTCTACTTCCTTCCCGGTCAGGTCATGTGCATGGATAATGCGATGTGCAGAATGTCCGCCCTCTTTCCCTAAATGAAGTTCACCTTTTTTGTTACGAGTAAATTCTGCGCCGAATGCGATTAGCTCTTTGATTCGTTCAGGTCCTTCTTCGACAAGCACGCGGACCGCATCATCATGGCACAGCCCTGCGCCGGCAATGAGGGTATCATTTATGTGCGCTTTGAAAGAATCAGTCGTATTGACTACACCAGCGATACCACCTTGTGCATAGTTCGTATTAGATTCGGAGCGATCCTTCTTTGTGATAATTAGAACCTTGAGGTCGGAGTTGCGCGCAACATGCAATGCATAGAACAGCCCTGCCGAGCCGCTGCCAAGAACCAGTATGTCTGTCGTGATCAATGAGTTTTACCGTTTGGATGTAAACAACATCCATCAAAAAAAAAAGCCCTCATACTACGTATGAGGGCTTTGAATACTAAGAGAATTTCTTAGAAATTTACTACTAAGTGTACGTTGGTTCCGCCACCTGGAGAGATACCCAATCCGCTTGGCGAACCGCCATCGGTCTCGGTACCATCTGAATTCTGGATGGTAACCGAAGTGGTGTAAAACCCGAGCGAGAATTCCGCGCCAATCGCAATACCATCTGTGAAGTACCAATCAAATCCGCCCAGCGCAGTTAACCCGATTGAGGTATTCTTACCTGGTTGATTATAAATTGACTGTTGGAGTTGACCGTGACTATCCGTAATCTCTACCTGGGTAGGTGTTTCGTACGAATACGTATCAAAGCCAATACCTCCACCGAAATATGGTGCGATAGCATATAACGTTTGAATATGGTATAGAAGTGCTACACCAATACCAAAGTCAGTCTCGCTAACCTTTGCATTGTCATCTCCATTATTCCATAACGAAAAAGAAAGTAATGCACGTAAGGCCAGATTCTGCGATAAAAAATATCGCAAGCCGGTATGCGCGATAACTCTTTCATCTGCTGTTCCGTTTCCAGAAGGTCCGTAGATTCCAAAATCCCCTGCTCCCGAAAGAGAGAACAAGAATGCCAAAGCTTGGGCACGCTGGACCGGGGTCGGATATTTCGACCTCTCCTCTTGTGCGAACGTTCTCACCGAGAACGCACTCACTAAGAGTAGAACAAGCAGGATATGAGATATTTTTCTCATAACCATTTTTCCTTTCATGATATTAGAAGTATGCAAGGAAATGTACAGAACCGCCGCCGCCTATACCGATGGTGCTTGGAGATGGCTGGTCACCGATATCAGTGCCACCAACTTTACCCGAGCTTGAATTGGTTGTAAAGCGTAGGTTATATTCAGCTCCCAAAGCAAGTCCCTTTGTGAAGAACCAATCGAAGCCAGCTACTGCACCAATACCAAGCTGTGAGCCGCTCGTCTCTGATTCAGTAGTACCTGAACCAGAAGTCGTTGAAGCCATAGCATAGGTAATGCCACCGCCGATATATGGGCTTGTTGAATAAAGAGCGCCAAAATGATGCTCATAGGTTAAGCCGATACCAAGCTGCATACTCGATACTTTATTTGCATCATCGACTGCACCGTTGCTTTGTGTACCAAATGCAAGAAGTATCTTTAGTGCGCCTTCATCCATTAAGTAATATTTCATACCAATACCTGCTACAGTCTGGCTTTGTGTACCGCCGGCAACACTACCAATAGGTTGTGCTGACATACCAAATGTGCCGATACCACCAATATTAAAAAGGAATGCGGCTGAACCGCTCTTGGTAAGAGGACGCGGAGCGTCATCTTGTGCAAACGTTGCAGTTGCGAGCCCTGCTACCATGAGTAGTGTTAAAACTGATTTTGTGAAAGAACGTAACATTAAGTTATCCTCCAAGTTGTGTAGTGAAAAACGAATTCAATAAGTGAGAAAGCACGGATACTGTTTGTACCCGTAGTGCAAAATTAATACATTATTTGGAAGAATCCAAAAAGTTGAAATGATTTTTGTAAGATGGTGGATAAAATGTCGTATATTCCCACCCCCACCCCCTACCCCCCACTTTCAGCCGCTCCATTATCCAAAATTGTGCGTAATGGCTCATTTGGGAGGTTTTGCATGGCTGATATATTAACAAGCTGAAGCGTGAGTTCACAACGTTTGCGGAATTCGTCAAGGTTTGTATCGTTTTTCACAACAAGGTCAGCATCTTCGACACCTATATCATTATACCCTTGTGCGTTCAGACGTGAGCGAATATCATCTTCAGAGAACTTCTCTTTTGCCGTAAGCCACCCAATCACATCTTCATCGCTTGCGCTCACAAGAACGATCATATCGAATATCTCATCGAGACCGGTCTGAAAAAGTATCGCCGATTCAAGTGCGATTAACTCACCTGGTTTTGCTTTTGCAAATTCCTTTTCAATAGCACGAAGTGTAACCGGATGAACAAGGTCTTCTACTTTTTCTTTAAGTGAAGGATCGGTAAATATCTTCTCCGCGATAAATGCTTTGTTTAATGTGCTATGGGTATAAGTATCTTCCCCGAGGAGTGCGATGAGCTTCGTTTTGAGTTCTTCATCAGTTTGCATTACATCTTTTGCGATGGTATCTGCATCAAGGACAGTAACCCCGTGCGAACGGAACACTTCAGAAAGCGTGGATTTACCGCTGCCTATCTTGCCAGTGATGCCGACTCGGAATGCGCGTGTAGCCAAGGTGTGGTTTTTATAAGAAAGGAAAACGGACGGGAAAGAAGGCAGGAGGATAGCTCTCTTCAAAAATGGCAGATCTACACAAGTCACCTGATGTTATGCGAGATAACGCTAACGCTATCCGGATAACGGGAGACCCGCATCATGATCTGTCGGCGAAGCTTGCGCTCCGCGCAACAAGGGCATTAAGAACCGTGTGCCCACATACATTGGGTGCTGCCCCGAGACCTTTTACTTCCACTGTCCTCACCGTGGCGGCACTTGCGTACGGCACACGTTTCTTGGTGTCCCCTCTCGGGGTGAGGCCTGTAATCGGAATCGGAAGATGAAGCTCCCTATGGAAAAAGAATGTTGGTTCTTTTTTTCGTTGTTATCTCCGAAGAGAACCCATCCATACCTTCTTGCCCGTCCGTTCAATGAACTCTTCACTTTCTACTACACAAAAACAAAAACGAGAGTTCAGGCAAAATACTAAATAACTTATTTTACACCCATTCTCATTATTTGTTGTATGTTTGTTGCTTCACTTACCACAA
>JAYUZC010000244.1:0-5461 GCA_043752045.1 Bacteroidota bacterium
TCATTTGTATCGTGTGGATTCAGTGAGCGAAAACCAGGCGCGGGGACAGTTGGGTACTTCAATGTGTTGTTAATCCCATAGCGAACAAATGATACTCCAAGGTCGTGAGAAATATAGAATCTCCATACACTGTCAGATTCTCTCCCAACCGCATATAAAGTCCCGCTAATTGGGTTGACACCATTTGTAACCCCATTGCTGATAAAAGGGAAAATTCTAATTGACCAAGTTTTTCCAGCATCTTCTGAAATCACTACTCCAACGATACTGTCAGCGTCTTTAAAAGAGGAAGGAATAATAATTTTATCCCCAATAAAATGATAACTTTTCTTATCTATACGTGTATTAAAAGCAGAATCTGGTATTGTACCGGCATACTCCCATCCATTTGGGAGTGGCTTACCGTTTGGGAGTTGGGCATAAGCATTTCCCTCTATAGTAGAGAGGAGGAAAAGCGTCCATATCAGTATTCGTGTGTACAAAATGTGTGTTAATTAACTATCGTAACGTACCCATAAAGGAGAAACGTTTTGCCCCGACGAGGCAAAAATACAGACCAAATGGTAGGTGCCAATCAGAAATGGCGAAATTGGGCTGGAAACGTGGATATTTGAATTGTCCGAAGATTATCTTGTTTGTTTTCAATGGGATGGGGACAATCTTTTTTAGGCATCTTGCAAAAGTAGGTTTCATGTGTTATTTTTGTACGGGGAAGTTTGGACATTTCCCTTCTGAGGGATTTAGATTGCGGTCGCTCGCAATGACACCCCTTACCCCTCCCCAACTAACCACTAATCACTTGCGACTGACCACTAATCAAATGTGTAAATTTACAGCACCACCACGAAACGCGAACCACGATTCACGAAGCACGACTCCGCGTGGTGCACAATTAGTCCGTTGATAAATAAAGTAGTTACAGTGCATAGTTGCTTCTTGTAAATTGCTACCTGCTAAAAGGAAAAGAATATGTGTCAAAATGTGGGGAATTCGGTAGTTTCTCCGTATATTTGCATTCGGTGCGTACCGACTCTGCGGATCAGGGGTGATGGTGTTTTCCGGTTGTGATTTTTTTTATCAGCTTCATCGCTCATACCTGTTACACCTTCGCCCCCGGCTCGTAGAGAATTCGGTGCCCCCTCTAAGACAACTCACTCTCATTGAAATAGCGAATATGAAAAAACTCATACTACTCCTGGTTCTCATATTGACTGCGCTCGGGACTTCCAGAGCACAGGAAACTGCTCCGGCTCCGAAGGAAGTTACGTGGCCTACACGTCTGACCTTCGGTCTCGGCGCAGGGATGAATCTGAACTTTGCCAGCGGCGACTATATCCCGCTTATCCCGCAAGACTCAAATACATTTTCAAGCGGGTTCGGTGCTGCACCGACATTCCATTTACTTTTGGAAATACCGTTATCCGAAAGCTGGATGCTCGCTCCGCGTATCTCATTCAATGATAGAAGCGCGGCGTTCACCGACGGCAAAACAACCGCAACCAACCCTGCAAACCAACAGACTGAATTTGCATACTCATTGCAGCAGTTCGGACTTGATGTCTATGCAAAGTATGTCATCAATAATTTACATATCCTTGCCGGACCGTCATTCAGTTCTTCGATGAAGAAGACGTATGCATTTGGTAACTCGTCAGCAGCAGGCGGATCATCATCAGAACTTCCCGGCGCATCAAGCTTCTTCGTTTCCGTTGGGCTCGGCGCGGGGTATGACATCCCGCTTAATAAGAAGAACAGCGTTTGGTTATCACCCGAGTTGTTCTATAATCTTGGTCTGACAAACCTCGCAGGTACTGCAAATGGCGACCTGAAGGTCTCGACGCTTCGCGCTGCGTTATCGGTGAAGTTCGATCTTAGCCCACCGCCTCCGCCACCAGCACCGCCGGCAGAACCGCTCGAGCTTTCTATTTCCGCAAAAGGAATACTCCCGAACGGTGATGCAACCAACGAGCCGATCATACCGGAGCAGGCATCACGCTCACGTACTTCTATGCCGCTACTGCCGTACTTATTCTTTGATTATAACAATGCGAACATTCCGTCACGCTACAACACTGATGGCGCAACGGGCTTCAGCAACGAGTCGCTAACCGGTAAAAATGAAATTGAAGCGAACTACCAGATGCTCAATATCTATGGCAGCCGTATGAAGCAGTATCCGTCTGCGAAACTTGATGTAACGGGTACGAACTCGAATTCAGGCGAAGAGCGTAGCAACATTCAGCTCTCCAAGCGCCGCGCGATGGCAGTTCGTGATTACCTCGTTAATACATGGGGTATCGACCCAAGCCGTATCATCGTTGATCAGCGTAACTTGCCTGAACTTCCGACAAACCCTGTTACCAAAGCAGGTATGGAGGAGAATCGCCGCGTAGAGATCTCATCGAACGATGCCCGCATCACCGAGCCGGTAAAGCTTGAGACGCGCAAGTCAGAAGCTATCGGCGAGACGCTTATCCGTTTCGAGACGCTAACAAAGAACACGGAGAAGGCTAACATCACCGGATGGAAGATAACCCTTGACCAAAGCGGTGCACCAATCGGCGCAGCGCAGAGCGGCAACGGCACACCACCGCGTACTATCACGATGAGCGTACCGGAGGCAACGAAGTATCAGAACGTACCGCTTCGTTATCAGATCGAACTCACCGGTGCTGACGGCAAGACATACACTGCTGACGGCATGACGCGTATCGTCCGCAAGACGGTTGACCGTGATAACCTCGAGAAGTATGCAATGTTATCATTCGACTTCGACCGTTCGGAGATCAATGACAGAGCACGAGCGATGATCAACCTCATCGGCGAGAGCATCACACGCGATGCAAATGGTATTGCTGTCAAAGGATTCTGCGATAACACAGGAGCAGATGATTACAACCAAGCACTCTCCGAAGCACGCGCGGCAGAAGCAGCAAAGGCACTCCGCGCAGCGGCGAAGCTTCCGGCGAACGTAACGGTAGTTGGCTCCGGCAAACGCGATCCGAAGTTCACTAACGAATTCCCCGAAGGCAGAATGCTCAACCGCCGCGTTGAGGTCAGCATCCAAAAATCGGATAAGTAATATCTGGTTTTAGCAATTAGTTGAAATGCCTCTGCGTTAAATGCAGAGGCATTTCAATCTGCGGTGTCATTGCGAGGAACGACCGAAGGGAGTGACGAAGCAATCTAAAATCTCAAGCATTATCACAATCTCAATATTTTAGATTGCTTCGTCGGGCTAAAGCCACTCCTCGCAATGACAATCGGCACTCTATTTAGTAATGAAAAGAATTTTCCGTTACCTCGCCGTTCTCGCCATAGCAATTGCAATAGCTGTGTATGGCGTCTTCTTCTGGAAGAACTCCATCGAACTTACTTCCGAAGGGAAAGAAGTCATCGTCATGATACCGAAGGGCTCGACGCTCTCCTCCATCACCGATACACTTGCACATCACGACCTCATCCGTTCCTCGTTAACCTTCAAGACAGCAGCAAAATTGCTTGGCGCAAGCTCTAAGATTCAAGCAGGAAGTTACCGCATTCAATATGGTCTTACCAATACAGAAATTATTTCTCGTTTAACTGGCACTGCATACGCAATACTTTTTGAGATAACATTCCCCGAAGGCAGTCATATCAGACGCATTGCATCTATCGCACGAGAGAAATTGCATATTGATTCAGCGCAGTTCTTGAGACTTGCACATGATACTGCTTTTATTCGTTCATTGGGCATCCCGAAAGATGCAAAAACAGCAGAAGGATATCTCTTCCCCGAAACGTACCGCTTCTATGTATCGGTAACGGCGAAAGACCTTTTCAAGAAGATGGTAGCAGAGTGGAAAGAGAGGGTACCGGATTCGCTTATTAAGCGAGCAAAGTCATTGGGACTCTCGACGCATAAACTCATGACGCTTGCATCTATCGTCGAGGCAGAAGCACAGCGTGCCGATGAACGCGACACCGTTGCAGGAGTCTATTGGAACCGGTTGAAGATAGGGATGAAGCTCGATGCCGACCCGACAGTGCAGTACGGGCTTTCACTTGATAGACCTATCACATCAGCAGAGCTTCGTAAAGCGAATCCGTATAATACCTACATCAATAAAGACCTTCCTCCGGGACCTATAAATAACCCAGGCATCGCCGCAATAAAAGCAACGCTAAACTATGCAAAGCATGATAAGATATTTTTCGTAGCAAAACGCGATGGAACAGGCGGACATTACTTCGCACGGACGATGGCAGATCAAGAGAGGAATATTCGTCGGAGTAATCAGAACGAGGGGCGGTAATAAACTACGGCACCAACTTATGTATCTTCACTCCGTCAATGACGGGTTGTTCGTAGGTTGCGGCGGGGATATTATCGAAGAGCGGCAGACGCGGCGGCTCGGGCATCTTGGGTACGTATGATTCGGTAACCTTCTGGATGTCAGCCAACTCCTGTGTGAAATCTGTTTTTGCTTCCTGTATCGGAGCGGCAATGTCATTCATACCTGATTCTATTTGCTTACGCATTCCATCGCTTGCATCATTGAAGGATTTATCAAAAGCGGACTTTGCTTTTTTCATTTCTTCCATCGGTTCTTTCATCGCCGTTTTTACTTGCGACTCAAAACCTTCTTTTGCTTCACGGAATTTACGCAATCCTTTCCCGAAGTTTGCCGCAAGCTCGGGTATCTTCTTCGGACCAAAGAAGATGAGTATCACCAAGAAGGTGACGATAAGCTCTGCACTTCCGAGATTCTCGAACATGGGTATCCTCTTCTACGCTTCGCGCGCTACTTACACGGTCGGCGGTGTATCCTGCGGCTGCTTTGGCTCTGCTGGGTCGCCTTTGGATGATTTTTTGAACTCGCTCATTCCCTGCCCTAAGCCGCGCATAAGCTCGGGGATCTTCTTTCCGCCGAAGAGGAGAAGAATAAGAGCAACGATAAGGATTATTTCAAATGCACCGAAATTCTTGAACATAAGCGTGTCCTTTTATGATGTTCGTAAAACTTGCTAACAGGGGGTATGGTTCGCCTGTTACTTCTTCTCGAAAAAGCTATACCGATACTTCCCCTTCCTGCCCGGACGGACGTTCTTGATGACGGCGACTATTACTGCCAGTAGTGCAATAGCGGGCAATATCAAGATAACGAGTTCGAGCATTTTCAAAGTATAGACGTGCTAACAAGTGGAAGGTTTAAGCAGCTTTGCGGATTCCGCGAAGCTCCTGAAAATAATTTTGCAGCGAAGTAAAAACATTCAGCCCGTCAGCCGAGCCAAGTGCTGCTTCGCAAGCACGCTCGGGATGTGGCATCATGCCCATCACGTTGCCTTCTTTGCTGACGATTCCGGCGATGTTATTGATCGAACCGTTCGCATTTGTCTCTGCATTGACGTTGCCGCTCTCGTCAGAGTAACGGAAGATAACCTGCTTGTTCGCTTCAAGTTCGGCGATAGTCTCCGGCTC
>JAYUZC010000245.1:0-2026 GCA_043752045.1 Bacteroidota bacterium
AAGAAACCATTGACACGATTAAAATCCATCATAGAAAAAGGTTCAAGATAGCGACTAATCTGATCAGACGGCGGATCGGTAATAAGGAAATTCATCGCATGACGTTTGCGGAGCTTAAGCCCGCCTGTCGAAAATTCTGCAACGAGTGAATCCTTTGTTGTATCAATTTGGTCAAAAGCAAAATCGCGTGAAAGATTTAATGGATTATCCAAAAAATGCTGCAATTTGCTAAATGAGCGAAAAAGATCAAGTGCCCCCGAGCTGTCGCCGCTGCCAAGTTCAATATGAATTGGCTTTGGCTGTTCGATCTCCGCAGAGGGAGAACGTTCTAAATACAGCGTTTGCGCGAATGAGCAGGATACAAAAAGTGAAAGGACTGCAAAAACGGTAACAACTTTGTTCATAAAAGCCGCGATATGTGGTGATTCTACAAAAAACTACGATAGGAAACATCAGAAGTTACAGATACATATACCTATAATTTTCCTACCACCGAGCGTAATCGAGTCCGTAAGTGAACAAACTCCGGAAGTTTTACTATCCAAAAAAGAGAATATGTTGCGATAAAATACACAATCGCTAATGAGAGTAGCCGAATAAATAGAGGGAATGATACAAAATACTGACTAAGATACCAGACCAGTCCCCCTGTTATACCGGTAAGCACTACGATCCTCATCATAGAAAAATGCTTTACTGATATACCTATATATTTCCTCGCAAAATAATCTTCAGTCGCACAGGCGAGCATGTTGCAAAGATTTGTACCAATAATAGCCCCAACTACACCATAATATTTGATGAGAAAAAAATTACCGACAAGATTAGTACCCCCCCATGTTATCCTTGAGATCAGGACGAGACGCGGCTTGCCAATGGCAACAAGAGATGTGATAGGTAAACCACCGCCGAAAAAGGCAACATTACAGGCAAGCAGAATAATACCTATTCGTAAACCTGTTGCAGCTTCATCATACTGCGCCCCATAAATAAGCTGGATAACTTGCAGTGCAAATAGAAACATAAATCCGCAAAGCGGGATAAGCGTGATATTCTGAAAACCAGCTATCTCATTTCGTGCTTGGATTAATCTTGGGTACGACACACCTTGCCGATTTTCTGCTTCATCTTCATGGGCATACTTGCTAAAAATCGAAACGAGTGCACCACCAAAACCAAGAAAGAATATATATTCGGTAACAAGCAAGAGCATCGATGCAACATTATAGACACCGACCTCACTTGCATTCTCACCGTAAAATCCACGCAACATCAGTATATCAGGTTGTCTGCCGAGCACAGCGCTAAGCATGTCATTTCCGTACGTTGTAAGACCGTAGATCATTACCGGGCTGGCAAGTAAAGCCATAAGATTACGAAAACGGAATAAGCGCAAAAGATCACTGGTAACTTGTGAGACAGTATGTGTCAGTGATCGTTTCCCTTTATCTATCTCACGTTCATTTATAACTCGGAAAAGAATAAACAGAAGACATATTGCACCAAGAGCTGCACTTATCACATGAATGATGATGGTAGTTTCTATAGTAAGAATAGTCTCGCTAACAAGAAACACACCTAATCCAAGCAGTGAAGCACGAGTAAGGAAACTTATAAAAAAAAGCACCTTCGTTTCAAGCAATGCTATCAGTGCAAAAGTTGAAAACGCAATGACTGATTGTGCAAGAAGAAATAGAAGTAGATAGGGAGCGTAGATTGCAGTGCTTCCAAGAGAATTAGAAAATGTTGCAAAAAGCATAGGAAGCAGAATAAAGACAATGGTTACTAATGTTATAACCAGAAGAACGACGAACATACGAAGCGCAAATAACCGCCTTACAAATGAACTCAGCCCAGTAACTCCCATTCCTTCTAGTTCTTTATCTGCCCCTGACTCTACTTCTGTAATTCTTGGAAGATATCGAAGTAGGGTACCGTCAACTCCAAATGCAGCAATCGCAGAGATGGTAGTTCCAAGAGCAATATATACAACATACGGGACTGAACCTTCGGGACCAAAATATCG
>JAYUZC010000246.1:0-2024 GCA_043752045.1 Bacteroidota bacterium
ATGACCCAAGCGTAGTCGGCGAGACTCGCACCGATGCAATAACATTCTGATTGTTTGAAAGGTCAGTCGGAAGGGTTGCTGATAAAGTGCGAGATACATTCTCTATCGGCGCGCCGGTTATCGTTACTTCGCGGAGATTGAGCTTGTTACATCCCGGGTTTGAGATGGTGATGGGCAATATCTGCGGCGCATCACACCGAGTCATGTTCAGAGCAAAGAGCGTATCAACAGCCGGAGCAATGATAAAAAACGCTTCGCCTGTTGTACCTTCACCACGTAAGACAATCTTGATTGTGATAGGTTGATCGAGCGTTGTAAATGTAAGAGTCAATGTATCACTTAACAACCCAAGTACTTTCGGCTGTAATCTGATCTTAAGTTTAGAACTACTATCTGGCGAGATGTCTTCAGGTAGATTGGTAATAGGTAGTGAGAAATCTGTTCCGAATTTTAGTGATGCCGAAGATAGCCGCAATGTATCACAACCAAGATTTCGTAGGTCAATCAATGAATCAAGGTTACTGCATACTGATACCTTTCCCATATCAATAATGACAGGTGCATCAAACGAACCGATAGGAGAGACACTTGCCGAAAGCGTAACAGTCGTATCACGCTGTTTGCCTTGATGCTGTAACTTGAAGGTTACTGTTGAAGAGTATGAACCCGCTACATCAAGATAGAGCGATAGCTTGTATTTGAACGAAGCTCCGGGTGACAAGTAGATAGGATATGCAATAGCAGTGCCGAACTCATCTGTTATGAGGTAACGAACAGGCGAACTTCCGCTGCCGCTTAAGATGGTTAGCGTATCGCAGCCGGTATTCGTGAATGTCAACAGAGTATCATGTAGCGCACAGAAACTGACCTGACCAAATGCAAGAGATGGCGGTGTTACTAATGCTGTTGGTGGGTCACCAATAGCTTTAGCACTGATAGAAATGATGGTATCATGTGTTGTTAAGAGTGCTCGAGAATAAAAGCGAATGCGAACTTGCACGGTAACCATCGTATCACGATGGGAAAACTTGCTTGGATCCCAGATGAACGTTATCGAATCAACCGAACTACTTTGTATAGTGGTAGGGAAGTTGTTGCCGTTGGTGATAGTGATACCGCCAGAGGTAACAACTAGAGCGTTTGGCTCTAAAAACTCCGCATTAATGATGAGCAGGTCATCACAATATTGATTTGCTATCGTTACGCTTTGTGTTAATGTCTCGCATACTCTACTATTGAAAGTAATAGGTAATCCGGTTATGACGGGTTCCGGATTAGGCTCGAAGATAGTACCATCGCCTCCATCACGAGTTTTCCAAAGATTCAAATGGCTATCGAATGCATAGACAACACCACCATTGCATCCTGTTACATAAAACCGTTTATCATTGAAGTGCGGGGGGCCCCCAATAGGTTTCCAATTGAATCCACCATCATCGGATCGATACATACCAGAAGTTCTATATTGAGGTGGATTTTGGCTTGTCTCTTCTGCTTGAACATAGAGATGACCTTTTGCACCAAAGATATGACCATTGGTATAGAATGGAAATGAATGAATAACTTGCCAAGACGCACCGAAATCTGTAGAGCGAATTACATCAGAGAAAGGACCATTGAGTCCGCGAATTAAAGGATCGCGTTCGCCAGCAGCGTAAAAGTATCCTGTTGTTTTATCTGCATAGACACTCCATGATTCACCACGAATCTGTGGTGTTATCGTGAGCCAGGTTAAGCCACCGTTTGTTGTTCGCTGCCACGGAGTATCTTTGAATCCGGTAATTACTCCATACTGTGCATCAATGAAGTCAACACCGTTTGTGATAGGAAATACATTCGTTGAAAATGTTTGTCCTTTATCGTACGATACTTGTCCAAATCCGGTAAGGTTACGACTCGTTACAATAACAGCAGCAGGGGATTCGTAAATACACGAATAGTTTTGACCGGTGCCTTTTGCAATCCATGAGTTTCCACCATCAGTTGTAAGCCATACAGAAGGTAGATTATCAGGTCCCTCTAAA
>JAYUZC010000247.1:0-2009 GCA_043752045.1 Bacteroidota bacterium
AAAATCTTTTACTTCTTCTTGATTATAGGTATTTACAAGCGACAACATTGGGATACGATGCTCGGCGGGAGGAAAAAGTTTGGTAGGTTCACCTGATACACGCTGCGTTGGCGAATCATTCGTGATCAGTTTCGGATTCTCCGCTTCAAGCTTCTCAAGCTGTTTGTAGAGTATGTCATACTCCTTATCACTTACAGCAGGTTCTGCGAGTACATAATAACGATAATCGTAATCACGTATCGCGTTACGGAGTTCTTCGATGCGGGCTTCTATCTGCTTCTTCATTTAGACTACAAAATTAAGCAGATACATTTATCAGATGAGAATAATTGGTTAATTAGCGTTCGGAAGAACAGGCTGCACATTCGGTATCGGCTTCTTGATGTTTGGTGTCGGTTTCTTCGGCGTTGAAGCGTCCTTAGGTTTTTTCAGCTGCGGCGTTACTACCGCTGACGATGGTTTGGCATCAAAGACTTTTTCCCCTTCAGGTTTGATGTATGCCTTGTCTCGTGTCAAGACTACATTTCGTACAACGAGTGATGAGTTCTCAACCGTTGGCAAGCTCGAAACACCCTCGCCATTAAGCTTCATAGTGACAGCTTTCTGGTTGCCCATATAAACAAGAAACTTGTCGTTTGCAATGAACGTCCGCGTCTCGCCTTTTTTCATCTTGCCGCGGAATCCGCCTATACCTTTATCAGGTGTTATCGAAAGCCAAACACTGTCGTTTGCAGTAACAGTGAAGACCAGTGAATCTGATGATGTAACTGCAACAGATGAATCAACTGGTACTTCTACAGGAGGCGGTACTACCTTCTCTTCTTTGGCAATTTCTTCCTTTGGTTGTTCAAGAGTTTGAGGTGGTGGAGCAATTGCAACCGGTGTTGCTGGCTTTTTTGTAATAACCGAATAAGCAAAGACAGCCGCTATCACTATCAGAAGTCCGATAATCGTTTTAGTTGAGCGAGACATTCCTTGCACCGGAGCAGATGGATAATCATCATCATCTGCATCAGCATACTGTTCGGAATAAAGCGGTTCTTCAACTAAAGGCGCCGCTGTATAACTTCTGCGACGTTCGCCAAGAACCGGAGTTGGTTGTTCTACGGGTTGTGGTTCTTGCTTACGAACAGTAAATCCAGTCGGAAGATCGTCTTCGGTTCTTCGTTTGCCGAGTCGTTCTTTTCGTACCTCGTCTGCTTCATCCCATAGGTCACGGGATGTTATCTCCTCGAAGGTATCCTTCACGCCTTCTTCAAATTTCTGGACAACTGTTCCTGTTGTCTTGACGGTTGATTCGACTACCTCTTTTGTTAGGTCAACTGCCTCGCGAGTAACTGCGGCTACCGTAGAACTAATAACATTGCGCTTTTCTTCCGGAGGTGGCGGGGGCACGAGTTTGACTTCAACGAGTTGTGCATAGGACTTAATAAAACTTTTGCGATAGGGTTCTGGTGGAAGAAGATGGAAGTTACCGCGCTCCATGTGTTCGATGAATCCGGGATTCATTCGAAGTTTTGCAGCAACATCTTCGATTGTAAGACGTTTTTCTTCACGCGCTGCCTTGAGTGCAGCACCGAATTCCGGAGATAGTATATCGTCGAGACTATTAGCCACCCGTTACTAAGATATTAAGGCGAATGTGTGATGAGGGCAAAAGTTGAACGCTTTTATGAGGGTTGATAGTTCATTTGTTTCTGTTTTGATTGTGTTATTATCAAAGGAATTACGTGATCGTTACTACTACCGTCGAAAAACTTCGAGAGCAAATCACTGCTACAAAACGTGAGGGAAAGTCAATCGGCTTCGTCCCGACAATGGGAGCATTGCACGAAGGTCATCTTTCGCTTACAAAACTCTCCAGAAAAGAGTGTGATTTGACTGTTGTCAGTATCTTCGTAAACCCTACCCAGTTCGGACCGAACGAAGACTTCAGCAAGTACCCTCGAACTCTCGAACAAGACTCCATAATGCTCGAATCAGTCGGTACTAACATCCTCTTCTTGCCC
>JAYUZC010000248.1:0-5409 GCA_043752045.1 Bacteroidota bacterium
ATCTCGATCGTGGTGATAAAGCAACAGCACTGAAATTCATTGATGCCGCGCTTGGCTTCAAACCTGACATGACCATAGATATTGAGTCCCTCAAAGGACGCGATAAAGACTTTGCAAGAACCGTCAACGACCGCTTTGCACAGCTTGAAAGTGGTAGAGCGTCTCTTTTGAGTCGTTAGTTCGTAGTCGTTAGTCGTTAGCAAGAGAAGAATTTAATCTGTTCCCCAACTACCGGCTAACGACTAATAACTACCCCGTGAACCTCTTTTCTCTCTCCTTACGTTGAAATCCCATTAACTTCTCACTTATTATTCATGAGTTTCACTCTAAAAATTACTGACGAGCTTATCCGTTCTACTGACCCTTCCGAGATGGGTAAAGCCATCCGCGAAATGGGTTCACATTTCCGTGATGCCGCACATCTGACAAATGATGCGCTTGCAAGCCAAACACTTCCGAGCAAGTCCAATATTCAATCTATCGTTGTCGCAGGTCTTGGCGGCTCGGCAATTGGCGGCGACTTGGTTCGCTCCTATCTTGCTGATTCGCTCGGTGTGCCGATGAGCATTAACCGCACGTACTCACTTCCGGGTTTTGTCGGAAAAAATACGCTTGTCATTGCTTCGAGTTATTCGGGTGATACCGAGGAATCACTCTCGATGTTCGCCGATGCAAAAGCACGAGGGGCGATGATTGTCTGCATCACTACAGGCGGTAAGATCGCAGGTCTTGCAAGTGAGAATAACTTACCACTCATCACACTACCAAAAGGTTTTCAGCCACGCGCTGGACTTGCATATTCATTCGTCCCGATACTTCTTCTTCTCGAAAAGCTCGGATTTACTTCTGGCGAGATGGCAAACATCGAAGATGCAGCGAAGACACTCGACGCACTCGCTGCAAAGTATAACGATCATGAGTCTACTGCAAACATTGCTCTCGCACTTGCAACAAAGCTCAATACGAAGATACCTGTCATCTACTGCTCGAACGATGTTATTGATACGGTAAATCTTCGTTGGCGCGGACAGATACAAGAGAACGCCAAACATGTTGCATTCGGCAATATTCTTCCCGAAATGAATCACAACGAGATAAACGGATGGGATCATCCGCGAAGTGTGCTCGACACATTCGCTATTGTTTTCTTACGCTCAATGGCTGACGAGCATGAACGAGTTGCAAAACGTTTTGATATATTGAAGGACGTACTTCATCAGCGCAGCATTCATACCGAAGAGTGTTTGGCTGAAGGCGCGACGCGTCTGGCTCGCATGTTCTCGCTCGTCTCGCTCGGCGATTGGATAAGTTACTACATGGCACTCCTATCAGGCGTTGACCCAAGTCCTGTGCCTGTTATTTCTTTCTTGAAGAAAAAATTGGAAGATTAGTGAGCGATACCCCCTCCGGTTTACGCATTGTCTTTTTTGGTACGCCGCAATTCGCGGCGTATATTTTGGAGCACCTTGTATCGAGCGGTGAGAACGTGGTTCTTGTCGTAACGACAAGTGAGAAGGAGCAAGGACGTGGATTAAAAACCCGCCCTGCTGCTCTGCAAGAAAAAGCTGTCGAACTCGGCATTCCCTTCTTAGCTCCCGAGAAAGTACGAGACCCCAACTTTATTGAAGAACTGAAAAAGTACGAAGCAGATATATATTGCGTTGTAGCATATAAGATATTGCCGAAAGAGATATACTCTCTACCGAAGTACGGCACATTCAATGTACATACTTCCCTTCTGCCAAAGTATCGCGGTGCGGCACCGATGCACCGAGCAATAATGAACGGTGAGACGGAAACAGGCATCACAGCTTTTCTGCTTGATGATAAGATAGATACAGGCAGTATGCTCTTACAGGAGAAAGTATCAATCAGTCCTGATGAGAACGTCGGCGAACTGCATGATGATCTTATGCGTCTCGGCGCAAAACTTGCGCTCGAGACAATACGCGGACTTGCAAGCGGTACACTTTCTCCGAAGCCACAAGACAACTCGCTTGCAACGCCTGCCCCAAAGATATTCCCTGATGATTGCAAAATAGATTTTTCTAAACCGGCAGAAGTCGTTCACAATCAGATTCGCGGACTCTCGCCTCATCCTGCAAGTTTTACGTTCTTGCCCAATGGCGAGAGAATAAAAGTCTATAAAGCAAGGATTGCAAATGAAGCCGAAACACTCCCTTCCGGCGCATACAAAATGTCGGATGATAAGAAGCGGCTTTTTGTTGGTACATCTACGACGGCGATTGAGTTGTTAGAGATACATCGTGAGAACAAGAAACGCATGAACGTTGAAGAGTTTTTACGAGGCGCATCAAATTTATTCGTAATTCCTAATTCGTAATTGAACATTGTTTCTTCCCCTCAAAGAATATCCGTTCGATAAGCAGCCGATGATATGTGCTCATCGCGGCGACACTACCCATGGCGCGCAGGAGAACTCGCTCGATTCTATCCGCGCGGCACTCACAAGCGGAGCGGAGATGATAGAGACTGATGTGCAGATGACATCCGACGGCATACTCCTCTGCAATCACGATGAAAAACTGCCAAACGGCAAGCGAATTTGGGAGATAAGCTACGACGAACTTCGTCACGACTACGACGGCAACGAAATTCCGACATTTGAATCACTCTTAGAAGTAACTGCCGGTGCAGTGTATCTCAATATCGAGATGAAGGAGTATTCCGCCCGCGAACCAAAAAGTTTTATCGAGTCGCTCGTCGCACTCGTTCGCAAGTACGGTATGCATGAGTACTCACTGTATTCGTCATTCCGCATTGATTACATCCGTGCATTGCCGTGGGATGCAATCTCTACCATCATTCATCCTACATCAGATTATCTTGCTTTCTTCAATAGCCGCTCTGCGAATCCCATCACAACACCAAAACGTGTTGAGGATACGCTCCCATCAGAACTGCTCGGCTTCAGCAATGCAATCACATACGCCTGTATGCTCGAAGAACTTGACGAAGCAAAGATTGCAGACATCAAGACGCGGAACATTCATCTATCAGTTTATACGATAACTACAACCGATGACTATGATAAGGCAATAGTAGTGGGGGCAAAAGCAGTTGTGACCGATGTACCGCATGTGTTGAAGGAATATAGAGATCATAAAAGCTAAGTATAGGAACAAATCTTCATTAGTATATATGCAACAAAGTCATAAGAAGTTACTCTTAAAGATTTCTCTTTGGTATTTGCCCGTGCTTATTTATGCTATTTGCTTTTCGCTAGAGATATTTTTCTTTTCTCCTATCTGGGCGCTTTATCCGGTCGTTTTTTTTCCAGGTATAGCTGTGCTCACAATTCTAGGGGAGTTTACTAGTGTAAATATTCACAGCATTTCTCATCCAGCCCCTTACTTTTCTCACCCAGTCGCTTCCATACTCTCATATTTCCTTTATGTCTATATAACATTTTTTCTTTATAAGTTTATTAAGAATAAAAGCTAAATAGCGCGGACTAAGACCTCGCCTGCAATTGTTATCCTCCCCAATGAACAAAGACAGCAAGCCAAATCGGCTCTTACAAGAGCGTTCGCCGTATTTACTCCAACATGCGTATAACCCTGTGGATTGGTATCCCTGGGGCGAAGAGGCATTCGAGAAGGCACGTCGCGAGGAAAAACCGTTGTTCCTCTCCATCGGGTACTCGACCTGCCACTGGTGCCATGTGATGGAGCGCGAGAGCTTCGAGAACGAGTCCGTGGCGGCATACCTCAACGAGCACTTCGTTTCCATAAAGCTCGACCGAGAGGAGCGACCGGATATCGACGCTATCTACATGACGGCAACGCAGGCAATGACGGGCTCCGGCGGCTGGCCAATGACGGTTATGATGACACCGCAGCTAAAGCCGTTCTTTTGCGGTACGTACTTCCCTCCCGTCCCGAGCTACGGCAAACCAAGTTTCAAACAGTTGCTTGAGCGTATCCGCGAGTTATGGGATACAAAACGCGATGAGCTAATTAAGTCTGCTGACGGACTCACGAATGCGATTCAAACCGAGTCGCTCGCTTCAGGAGAGAACACCGGCTTCAAAGAACACAGCTTCGATGTATGCCATGCACATTTCGTGCGGACGTTCGATAAGACATGGGGCGGATTCGGTGGCGCGCCGAAATTCCCTCGTCCGGTACAATATGATTTCCTCTTCAACCACTTTAACTTAAAAGCCGAAGAAGAAGCAAAGCAGATGCCGCTCCATACGCTTGACCGTATGGCGCTCGGCGGAATTTACGACCAACTCGGCGGCGGATTCCACCGCTACTCAGTTGATAACTACTGGCTCGTCTCGCACTTCGAGAAGATGCTTTACGATCAGGCGCAGCTTGTACATAGTTATCTCGATGGGTACCAAATCACAGGCGATAGTTTTTATCCGGAAATAGTACGCGGTGTTTGTGATTTTGTGCTTCGCGAACTTACGCATCCCGAAGGCGGATTCTACTGCGCGCTCGATGCCGATAGCGAAGGCGTAGAAGGCACGTTCTATATCTGGACGAAACAGGAAATTGAATCAATTCTCGGTGATGATGCAAACGTCATCAATTATATCTCCTCGATTACCGAAGAAGGTAACTGGGAAGACGAGAAGAACGTCATCTTCTATGCTCGCGGCACTGCTGATGCTTCGAAAGAATTTGGCAAGACGGAAGATGAAATATCGGAAATCATTGACCGTTCATTCGAGAAGCTCTTTGCCGAACGCGCAAAGCGTATCCGTCCGCATCTCGATGATAAAGTCCTGACCTCATGGAATGGGCTTATGATAGGTGCGATGGCAAGAGCCGGAGTTGTGCTCGGTGAGGCAGAGTACATTGATGCCGCGACAAAATCGGCGACATTCATTTGGGATGAACTCTACCAAAAGCAAGGGAAGCTCCTGCACCGCTGGCGCGAAGGCGAAGCCCGCTTCGAGGCAACGCTTGATACCTACGGGTTTCTCATCAAGGGGTATCTCGATCTTTATGAAGCAACGCTTGATACCGAGTGGCTATCGCGAGCAATCACCCTTCAATCAGAGCAAGACCTAAACCTCTACGACTTCATGAAAGGCGGATACTTTACAAGCCGGGAGGCAGACGACATTATCATCCGCACAAAGAACATGTACGACGGCGCAGAGCCCAGCGGAAATTCTATCGCCGTTCTGAATCTCTTGCGTCTCTATACGATTACTGGCAACGACACTCACAAGACAAAAGCCAAACAAACGATAGAGTTATTCGCTGCGCAGCTTGAGAAGTACCCTTACACGATGCCCGAAATGCTTGTCGGTGCAATGTGGCTGTTGCATCCGCCGGATGAGATCGTTTTTGTAGGTGAGAAGAATAGTGAGTATGACGCGATGAGAGCGACGCTTGCGAAAAGCTACTCACCGAGACAAGTCATATA
>JAYUZC010000249.1:0-2004 GCA_043752045.1 Bacteroidota bacterium
TTTTGCAAAGACCTGGTATCTTTCTTCAGCGAATGTTATGCCCGCCCGTAAGGCAGGCGGCGGTGGTATGCTTGATGGTATTGCGTCCGGAATTTCAAGTACACTTAAAGATATTGGTGTCACGCAGATCGCAGGTAAAGGGAAGTCTGACGGTACATATAGCCCCCTTGCACTTATCGGCAGTCGTAACCTACAAGAAGAGATCATTAAAGAGTTTGACTTGATGAAGGTATATGAAGTTGAGACGATGGAGGATGCCACAAAAATATTTGGCGAACTCGCCTCTGCAGATGTCCTCGAAGAAGGTAATTTAGCTATATCTTTTGAAGACACTGATCCTAAACG
This sequence comes from Bacteroidota bacterium, assembly GCA_043752045.1. Classification (GTDB taxonomy): domain Bacteria; phylum Bacteroidota; class Ignavibacteria; order Palsa-1295; family Palsa-1295; genus DATDEW01. Next base: position 346 of record JAYUZC010000249.1, read on the forward strand.
TGCTGCAGCTATTGCGAATCGACTTGTTCGCGGCATGAATGAGATGAACTCGCGTCTTGCGATACAAGAAGCAAAGTTCAACCGTACATACATCGAGATGCGATACTCTAAATTGCTTGCTGATCTCGATTCGACAGAAAAAGCACTTGGGGCATTCCAGAAAAAGTACGGGGTTTATGAACTAAAAACTCAAGCGACAGCACAGCTCACGGTGCTCGGGACGCTTGAGCAGCAAAAGTACATGACAGAAATACAAGCTCAGAACGCCGCGCAGCTTTACGGCGAAGATGCAGCCGAAACGCGCGTCATGCGTTCACAGCTTGCTGAATTAACAAATAAGCTTGAGGGTATGAAGACGGGCATGGATAAAAACGCATCATCCTATTTTGTCCCGATGAATGTAATGCCTGATGTTGCACTTGATTATATCCGCCTCACCCGCGACTTCGAGATTCAATCCAAACTCAAGGCACTCCTCCTGCCAAGCTACGAACAAGCCAAGCTCGACGAATCCAAACAGTCTCTGGCATATGTAGTAATGGATAGCGCCATCCCGCCGGAACGTAAATCAAGACCGAAGCGAGCGACCATGTTGTTATCCGCTCTTCTCGGGACATTGGCATTAACTTCGATTTTTGTGGTTGCAATCTCAAATTGGAAATTGTCGAGGTCACGCTTTCATGCCGATAAGCAAACTCTCGGTATAAAATAGCTGGGATGGGATTAGGAATACATGATGTAGTCTCAAAGATAGAACGTCTTCAGCCGAGGACATTTCTAATTTGGCTTTTCGTGATTTCGCTTGTTTTGAGACTTGGTGTCGCAATCTCATTTGGTGAAGTTGACTCGCCAAAATTGTATGAGCATGGTCAAATAGCAGAAAATCTGTACGATGGTCATGGCTTTGCGATGCATTGGCCATACACTCCGGCTGACTCTCTCCGTGCAGAGTTAATGAAGTCACCTCCGAAGCATGAAGGTGCATTTCTCCCGCCAATTCACCCATATATTGTGTATTTCTCTTATGTAGTCTTCGGCAAAGGTATAACCGCAATCATAGCATTGCTCGTGCTTAATACATTAGTAAGTGCTTGTATACCATTGGCGACATATGTATTGACGAAAGCAATTTTCAATGAACGTGCTGCAAGAGTTGTTTCTTTTATTGCAATGGTATTTCTCCCCGCAGCAATGGCAGTAGCAACATTTAGTGGTTCGGTATACTACCAACTTCTTGTGTTACTCAATATTCTATTTTTTGTAAGGATACGTCAGAAGGGAGAGTTAAAGAATTATGCTTATGCGGCTATCACGACAGGACTAATGATATTGCTTCGGAGTGAATATCTTGTTTTAGGATTTATCCTATTCGCGCTTTCCTTTATTTATTCGATACAGGATAAAAATATTTCCCATGCTGTTTTATTTGTTGCTGTAGTTGTTATGATTGTTGGACCTTGGACATATCGCAACTATCAACTATTTGGCACCTTCGTACCTGTTCTAAGTCATCCGTGGTATGAGATATGGAGAGGAAATAATGACATCGCTACAGGAACAACGACCGACGAAAATGGACGGTCAATCTGGGTAGAGAATAGCACATTCCCAAAGTTAATTGAGTCACTTGATGCGCTTCCGTATGATGCTAAGTTTGAA
>JAYUZC010000250.1:0-13067 GCA_043752045.1 Bacteroidota bacterium
GAAGTACCGGGAAGTAAGTATGAATTCTTACAGCCAATCCAAATGAGATTTAATGAACTCATCGCAGGCATAAGAAGCGATGTCGGCATTAAAATATTCGGCGATGATATGGACGTGATGAAGCAAACTGCAGATCGCATCGCTGCTTCAATTAAGACAATTGATGGTGCTGCTGACGTTGAAATAGAGCAAGTTACAGGACTACCAATGCTAACGATAAAACTCAATAAATATTCGCTTTCACGATATGGTCTAAATGTCACAGAAGTACAAGATATTGTAGAAATTGCTGTCGGTGGTAAAAAAGCCGGGCAGATATTTGAAGGTGACAGGAAGTTTGATATTATCGTGCGGCTTCCGGAAGTCTTGCGTCAGGATATAGAGTCAATTCGTAATATCCCGATACCGTTGCCAAATCAGTTGCAGGCATCAATGGGTATGGGCGGCGGCTCCGTTCCCTTACGAGCAGTTGCCGACATTGACCTTGCAATCGGACCAAACCAAATATCAAGAGAAAACGGTAAACGATTAGTTGTCGTAACAGCGAATGTCCGAGAGCGTGACCTTGGTTCATTTATAGAAGAAGCACAGCAAAAAGTTATTAAAGAAGTTACTCTACCTGCCGGATATTGGATAGAGTGGGGCGGACAGTTCCAACAACTTATCAGTGCATCGAAACGATTGCAAATTATTGTGCCGATAGCATTGCTGCTTGTGATACTCTTACTCTATATGAGTTTCAAAAGTGTAAAAGACGCATTGCTTATCTTTTCGGGCGTGCCACTTGCTGTGACTGGTGGTATCATAGCGCTCTGGCTACGAGATATTCCTCTTTCTATCTCGGCAGGTGTCGGGTTCATAGCTCTTTCAGGTATGGCAGTGCTTAATGGACTTGTAATGATCTCATTTATTAGACAGAAACGTTCGGAAGGAGCATCTATAGACCATGCTATCAACGAAGGAGCACTCACACGACTTCGTCCCGTACTTATGACTGCACTTGTAGCGTCATTCGGATTTGTGCCAATGGCACTGGCTACGTCTATCGGCGCGGAAGTTCAGCGTCCGCTTGCGACGGTTGTTATCGGTGGAATAATCTCTTCAACAGTATTGACGCTCGTTGTTCTTCCGGTACTCTACCGTTTATTCCATAAGAATGAGCAATAATATTTTGCCCTCAGAGCAGGTAGATATTTCACTACCTGCTCACTGGGTAATATTACATCACTCCAAAGATACGCTTAAGAAGAAAGAAAAACAGGAAATACACTCCAACGGTTACTCCCGCAGAGACGAGCATCGAAATAACAAACGACCAGTTCTGACGAAGACAATAGCTAAATATGGGAAAGAATGCAAGCGATGGGATGACCATCCAAAATATATCCATTGAAAGCTGCGCTACCGGTTCGTTCTCTTTCTTATCAAGGTAGAGCCAGATGAATGCAAGCAGCGATGTTAGCGGAAGCGAAGCAAGAAGAGCTGCCATGACAGATGACCGCTTGCCTATCTCCGATACACTCGCAACGACGACCGCTGTCAGAAGAATCTTTATGACGAAGCGGAAGTCCATCTTCTGTTATTCCAATTTAATTACTACAAGGTAGTGTTTCATATTCTATTTCTTCCTCGGTCTCATCGTCCGATTGACCGGTAGCTTTGCAGCTTTGAGGAATTTATTCCAGCTGCCGAACTTTGAGTAGGCAGTGGTCGGGATAATCGTGCCATGTTCGGCATACTCTACTACCGTTGGTGTTCTGCCTAAGAGCTTTCTGACTCTGCGAATATCATCGATAGCTTGTTGCTTTGGCGACTTCTCGCCTGCCTTCACTAAGAAATTTAGGTACCCCTTAAAACGCTGATAGTACTCATTGCTACCGTACTTACTGTGCGCCTTGATATCATCAAGAGTGGGAGTGCGCCGGAGCTTTGCCTTTACTTGCTTATAGTTTTCTATAAGCTGTTTGGTCGTGGTTGTCTCCGGAGTAATGGGCGGTATGTAATCTCCGCGAAGCTTGAGATATTCATCATAGCTCGTGAAATAGTTTCTGTAGCTTGCCATCGCATATTTTGATAGCTCAGTAAACTCACGTGAGTTCGGCACTCGGCGAAGCTTCCGTTTGACGCGGTCATAATCGGCATGCATTTCTTCGGGGGTTAGCTTCTGCGAGTACCATGATGGATGCGGCTCGCGTTTAATAGCCTTGAGAAACTTTGTCCAGTTACCGTACGTCCTCGTAAAGCGGCTTACCGGAATTTTACTCATCTTCATGAACTCCTCATAAGTCGGCTGTGCCCCGAGCTTCTCCTCGCACCGTTTGTACTCCGCAATAAGCTCTTTTTTATTGATGGCGAATCTCGGTCCACGTATATTCATCTCGCCGATCGAACGCATGAACGGATACCATCCACCGTAGGCAAGTTTGATATCGTAAAAGGTGTACATTCCCTCTTTTAGCATATCCTCACTTTTCGGCTGTCCGGGCAATATACGCTGAAGCCGATAGAACTCCCGTTTGATGCCCTCACGCAGTTTTTGTTTGGTAGTTTTCTTTGATGTGCCCATAACGTTCGTTATCTGATGAGTTGATGTTTGAAAACAAATATACGACTTTATTTTAAATTGTCATAGAACAATGCGCCACATTTCACGCCGCGGTGGAAGTTCTTGAGGTTCATCTTTTCGTTGGGTGAGTGCGCATCTTGGTCGGGTAGCCCAAAGCCCATCAGGACTGTTGGTGCGCCGAGGATGGATGCGAACGAGTTTACGATTGGTATCGAGCCACCCTCTCTTGCGAGGAATGGCTGCTTGCCGAAAACATCAGTGAGTGCTTTTGTCGCCGCCTTCATACCGTCGGAATCTATCGGTGTTGTCGCAGGCATTCCACCGTGCAGATCGGTAACGGTTATCGTTATACCCGCAGGTTTAATTCTGTTGAAGAAAGCTTCAAACTTTTTAGCGATCTCATCAGGTGTTTGGTTCGGGACTAAACGCATTGATATCTTCGCACTTGCTTTTGATGGGAGCACCGTCTTTGCACCTTCGCCTTGGAAGCCCCCCCAGATGCCGTTGCAATCGAGTGTTGGTCTTGCCCACATACGTTCAAGTTCGGTGTATCCTTCTTCGCCGGGAGATGCATCGGTCTGAAGGTCAGCGATGAATGCTTTCTGGTCGAAGGGTAGCTTCTTGTATTCGTCGCGTTCGCGTTGAGTTATCGCAACGACGTTATCATAAAATCCATCAATGAGAATTCTTCCCTTGTCGTCTTTGAGCTTTGATATCATCACGGCAAGCGCATTGATGGGATTCTCGACCGCCCCGCCAAAGAAGCCCGAGTGCAGGTCGCGGTTCGGACCTGTTACATCAACTTGCATATAACAAAGTCCGCGTAAGCCATAACAGAGCGAGGGTTGGTCATAGCCGAACATCGGTGTATCAGATACGAGCACAGTATCACATGCAAGCATCTCTTTGTAGTCAGAGAGAAACTTGTCGAGGTTTGGCGATCCGATCTCTTCTTCGCCTTCGATCATCACTTTTACATTCACCGGAAGTTTACCGTTTGTCTTCAGATGCGCTTCGATAGCTTTCAGTTGCATCCAGACCTGGCCTTTATCATCTACAGAACCGCGCGCAAAGATATTATCGCCAACGATGGTTGGCTCGAACGGGGGATTTGTCCAAAGATCGAGCGGATCAACCGGCTGCACATCGTAATGACCATAAAAGAGAACTGTATGCGCATCTGCGCCTCCATCAAGTCGCTCGCCATAGATGACGGGATGCCCGGCAGTCTCATAGATACTGACATTGTTCATTCCCATACGTACAAGTTCATCGCGGACAAACTCCCCGGCGCGGCGTGTCTCACCGTTATATTCGGGTGAAGTGGAGATGGATGGGATGCGTAAAAATTCTTTGAGTTCGTCTTCGTAGCGATCCTTATTGTGGTCGATAAAAGAAAGTATGTCCATTCTTGTTTGTTTTGTGTTATATGTGCCGTCATTAAACGAAAAATAACTTGTGGAGAATCCGATAAAAGACGATATAAATTCACTCATTATGCAACTCTCGCGTGCGAAGAACGTCCGCGAGGTCAAGCGGCTTGAACGCAATATCTTGAGCAAGATAAAACGCAAAGGTACACCTTACATTGACGAAGATACTGCGCATTTTATTTATCAAGGCGCTGATGAGAAAGATATCTCCATCGTAGGTGATTGGAATAAATGGAAACCGGATACTGATTCGATGATACGTATCAATCCGCGCTCATCCATGAGACATTTCTTTACCCGTTTCCCTATCGATGCACGGCTTTCATACCGATTCGTCATCAATGGTAACGATTCTATCAATGATCCGCTCAATCCAAATATCTTGCAGGAAGTATTCGGGGCCAATACTTTTTTACGTATGCCCGGCTATCGCGGCATCCCGTATGCAGGAACACCGAAACGGAATGTACCCTGCGGCAAAGTTATTGATATACTTGCAGAGGGAAACGCGAATGTTGCTCCGCGTATTGTGCAGATATACATTCCTCACGGAATGAAAAAACACGGCAAGGCACATTATCTGTATGTTAATGACGGAGCGCAGGCAATTACTATCGGCAAGTTCGTGAATGTTCTCGATAATCTTTTCTATCACGAACCGAACGTACCAAAAACGATAGTGGTATTTGTGCCGCCTATCGAACGTCACACGGAATACATGATGGATAAACATTTTGCGGAGTGGTATGCCAATAGTTTGGTCAAGCAAGTCGAACGCAAGACGCGCTTCCGCAGTGATGCTACGCTCCGAACGGTACAGGGTGCATCGCTTGGCGGACTCTTCGCAATGTTCCTCGGACTCGAACATTACAAATTATTCAGAAACATTGCGGCACAATCTCCGTCTTTCTGGGTAGAGGATCTTGCAATTGTCAACCAGTTCGCAAAACGCAGAGCGCTTCCGCTTCGCATTTACTTGCAGACCGGTACGATAAACGATGCTGAAGAAGGCGCACGTAAGATGCTCCGCGTACTGCAGGCGAAAGAGTACGACGTGATATACCGTGAATCCAGTGAGAGCCACAACTGGGCAAACTGGAGCGCGAGATATGCGGACATTATACGGTGGTCAGCAGCGAAGTAATTTTATATAAACGATTAAACATTATGAAAAGAATACTTTCTTCCTTACTCATCATAGCAGCATTTGCTACATTTGCGAATGCGCAGAGTTATGATCCGCGTCGGACGATAAACGTCACAGGCGATGCGGAGGTCAAGGTCGTGCCTGACGAGGTATCGATCAACTTCGCTGTCGAGACTAATAATACTGATCTCGACAAAGCGCGGGAAGAAAACGATAAGAAAGTCTCGGCTGTCATCGCAATGGTCAAGAAGCTTGGAGTCGAGGATAAATTCATTCAGACCGACTATCTCTCTGTCGAGCCGCGTTTTGATTATAATAATCAGTATCAAAACGAACGTGAACGTAAGTTCTTGGGATATTACATGACGAAGAACATCTCGGTTACTCTTCGTGATGTCTCAAAGTTCGAGAAGCTCGTTGCCGATGCTCTTAAGATCGGGACGAATTACATTCGGGGAATCAGCTTCCAGACTACAGAACTCCGCAAACACCGCGACCAGGCACGTCTCATGGCAGTCCGCGCAGCAAAGGAGAAAGCGCTCGCACTTGCCGGAGAACTTGGGCAGAAGGTTGGCAAACCGATTTCAATAAGCGAGAGCAGTTATAATGTACCAATGTATAAAGCAAATCGCATGATGAATCAATCTATTTCTGACGAGAGTGCAGGTGCTTCAAGCGGTGAAGTCATTGCGCTTGGGCAGATTGAGATAAAAGCAAATGTGAGCGTTACCTTCGAGTTAGAGTAGAATTACCGCTTTGTAAAATAAGCACAAAGCCCGAACCAAGATTATTTGGTTCGGGTGTTGTCGTTTATCAGAGGGTTTTGTAGGGGCATTTAAGTATCGGATTCTGTTCGACCCACCTCGACTCATCACAGCGACCTGTGTTTGTGTGTTAACTGTAATCAAATATTTATCATGAAAATCTATGAATAATTGCTACTTTGTGTAATTGATAGTGAATAGACATGATCCAAGTTTGTGGGTATAACTTCCGGCATCTGTGAATCATGTAACGAATTTCCTAAATTATGTAATGGAAATTCGCAGTACTTGGCTATATTTGCCTATTAATCAAATACACACGTTATGAATCTCAAACGAATATTCGGTCTCATATTGACAATTGCCGGAATCGCCGGGCTTATTTATGCTGCAGTAGTATTTACTGATACTTCCGGTGCAGAGAGGGATATGAGAGCACTTATTATTTACGGAATACTCGGTATTATCTTCTTTATAACAGGTATTGGGCTGGTCAGAAATACGAAAGATGAGGCATAAAGTATTAAATTCATCGTTACTGTCCATCAATCACTTCTTCTGGAGGGACTTCATTATCTCTTATAACAAAAAGCTCAATGGCTGAACCAAACTCTACAAGTTCGCCCACCATTGGGTATGTATCATAAACACTGCCGATTGCACCATCGGGGCGGCTATTAAAGTTTGGTACTCCAGGTTTGAGACCGAGTCGTGTGATGCGAAGTATTGCTTCATCAAGTTTTAAACCAATGAGTTCAGGCACAGTAACTCTCCCTGTTCGCGGTCCTTGCGAAACGGTAAGGTTTACCATTTTTGATGCCAAAAGCGATGTACCGGGTTTGGGATTTTGGCTGTAGACAACTCCGCTTGGGGTTGAATCTGCAAAAATGTAATCTGTTTTGCCTATCGAGAGGTTCGAGCGCACAAGCGTGATACGTGCATCACTTAAATTCAAACCAACTAAGCTCGGTACTTTGACAACTTCCTTGCCAGCTGATACGATCAGATATACTTTGCGTCCGGGTTTTGCTTCGTCGCCCCCTTCTGGGGTCTGACGGATGATCGTGCCTTCTTTTGCCTTTTCGTCGTACTGCACTTCGTACTTGACCGGCTCAAAGCCGGCTTCCTCGACGCTCACCATAGCCGATTCGATCTGCTTGCCCACAACTTTCGGTATAGTCCCCACCTCCCCTTTTTTGACATAAAGCGGCATGATGACAATATCCATCAGGAGTATGAGGGCAAAAAACGATAACACACCAATGGCTAACCATTTCAGCCATTTCTTAAATTTTTCCTGTTTTGTAAGGGGTTGTAGTGCCAAGTATGCGTGAAATAATAAGAGTTTATGTAACAGTCAATGCGGTTAATAATTCATAAATTGAACACTCGGACGAAACGCAACGTTTTCCTTTTCGTAGAGTAAAGATATTCCCCAGACATCGCGTGCCCAATAAAGAGATATACCTGATAACATTCCTTGTCGTTGCGTCGTTGACCTTCGGCATGCAGTATTTCGTCTTTCGTCAGTTGCGTCGGCTTATCCGAAGGGATTTTCCAGAGAAGGTAGCAGGATGGATACCCCGAGTTAAATGGATATTCATACTAATGAACATCCCCGTCGCATATCTGTTTTTTCGCAGACCTCTGAACTTTGATGTTGCAGTCATAACGCAAGTCATGCTCTACCCATATACGATATGGCAGTTTTTGATGATGATGTGGCTTGTAATACTGACTCCGGTCGTGCTTCTACGTATGGTAAAGAATAAGATAAGAACAAGATGAATAAAGAACTCGAAGAGATCATAGCTTCCGAAAAAAAGAATTCTTCTCGTATCTCAAGGAGAAAATTTCTGCACATGGGCATTATCGGCACAAGTGTCCTTGCTGCTAGCGGCTGCATAGCAGGTATTGCTTCCCGCAATAAAATTGAGATCGTCAAACGCACGATCATTATCCCAAATCTACCTGCATCATTTAAAGGTACAACAATATCCCTTGCAAGTGATATCCATTCGGGTCCGTACATGCCTGTTGAAGATCTGCGAAATATCGTAAAGACGATCAACTCGCTCGGTTCGGATATGATACTTCTACCAGGTGATTTCGTGACCTCGAACCGAAATGAAGTTGAGGGTATTGCCGAAACCTTCGGCGAACTTTCCGCACCGATGGGTGTATTTGCTACAACGGGCAACCATGAGTATTATGTAGATGTCGATCTTGTTTGCGATGTGCTTGACCAGTCAAAGATAAAAGTCCTCCGCAACGATAATCATATCTTCGAGAAGAACGGCGAGAAACTCTATCTATTAGGTGTTGATGATATGGATGCAAACCTTATCAAGGGGCATATTGCCGGTAAATCCGTTGACCATATTGATGCTGTTTTCAAAGGCGTGCCCGATAATGCAGCTACGATACTTATGAATCATAAGCCCTACCACTTTGACGAGTATTCGCACATGAATGTTGGTTTGATGGTATCAGGTCACACACACGGCGGACAGATAGTCTTTGCACGACTTGGTGATACAACACTCTCCTTCAGCCGCATTGCATCGAAGTATGTTGAAGGTCTTTATACACATGAAAACGACAAGCGTACTTCCCAAATGTATGTCACTCGCGGACTTGGTACAGTTGCCCTCCCGATGCGTTTTAACTGCCCACCGGAGATAACACATATAACGCTCTCATAACATACAGCACAATAAATTGACGGAGCGGTAACGGACATAATACTCTCGTTGTAGGTTGAATACTACAATGAGACGAATACGCTATGTCCAAGAGACTGCTAATCGCCACAAGGTATACCGCTATCAAGCGGAGAGAAAGCGTACCCTCTCAAACGAACATTCCTTATCATTTTTTCCCAAGGGCTGGCAGCAATGTCAGCCCTTCTACTTTTACCACATCAAACCCCATCTACTATGATACATCACTTTACATCTTCTTCAACAACCATCAATATTGATACCGGTGAACAGGTGCTTAACCCTGTGACGCTCTCACGCCGAGCACTCCTAAAGACCGGCTCACTTGCATTGGCAGGCCTTGCATTGCCACCTGCTCTAAAAGCCGAGGGTGGAGCTTCATTTGCAGAAATAACAAAGGAAAATATCATTATTCCAAATCTTTCACCACAGTTTGATGGAATGACCGTTACACTTGCAAGTGATTTCCACTCGAGCGAATCAATGTCACTGCATGACTTGAAGCGGATCGTTCGTCAAATGAATGACCTCAAGAGCGATATCATTCTGCTGCCCGGTGACTTCGTTACATCGAAGCCGACAGAATTTCCGCCGATCATGGAAGCATTCAGTGAGTTTAAAGCAAAGCATGGTGTCTTCGCTTCTACCGGAAATCATGACTATGATGTTGATGATAACCTTGTATCAAGAGGACTTGAGGAAGTAGGAGTCACAATGCTTCGTAATGATAATCACGTCATTACCAAAGATGGTGAAAAACTCTATCTGCTCGGGTTAGACGATGATGCTTCACATACGATTGATGATTACATTGAAGGAAAACACGCCCCACAAATAGAGGCAATGTTCAAAGGTGTACCCAATAATGTTGCAAGCATCTTCTTATGTCACAAGCCATACAAGTTCGAAGAATTCGCTCAAGCAGATATTGGACTTATGGTTTCCGGTCATACACATGGAGGACAGATAGTTCTTGCCCGGTTCGGCAGGAGTGTTATAAGTTTATGCACACTTGCCTCAAGTTTTGTAGATGGTCTTTATGAAAAAATGGCTGGCAAGCATCGCGCTCAAATGTATGTATCGCGCGGACTTGGCGTCGTTGATATTCCCTTCCGCCTCAACTGCCCACCAGAAATAACCCAGATAACGCTCCGCTCCCCGGCACTTGCAGTCAATGCAAAAATAAGTGCTCCCTCGAATGCTGAGTAATTCGGCACGGTTTTCGCATAGCATTAGATATGATGTACAGTTTGACGCATGTAACAATGTGTCAAACTACAGCGTAACTTTAAGAAGAAGGAGAGACGAACCCAGCCACATTGATACGATAGTATTTTTTTAACTAACCGAAGGAGCATTAGCTATGTGGAAGCGAGATTATTACCCGCCATTTGAAGATTCTGACTATTTAGGTGCAAGCCATAACTGGCGTTCTGGCTTCAGTATGAGCCTTGTTACTATGATCGCCGGACTTGCTCTTGCATATCATCTCATTGATACTAACAATGGTTTTAATCGTCCTTTCGGAGAACCCGCAAAAACAATGCGTAGTACTACGCTCTTTACAAATGCATCTGTAATCTCTTCGACAGTACCAACTCTGCAAAATGCTATTGAGGTGAAAGGGTTGGATATATTTAGGGCAGTAAAGGACATTGCAATAACGGAAAAGATCAGACCCATACAACAGGTAAAACAACCTGCTGTGGTCAAAATGGAGGAGCCAACTATTGTGCTTCCCGAAGTGCAAGAGCCGGTTACAGCTCCGAGGATTATGCCATAACGGACAATTCTGATTTTCGGAACGAGCGGCATAAAAGGGCTGTTAATACCGCGCTACATTAATCAGGACGGCAAAATCCGTCCAAAAATAAAGAAATTACGATGAAAACAGGCATTCACCCCGATTATCACGCTATTAAAGTCCATTGTACGGGCTGTAACAATGAATTCATGACCCGTTCAACGATACACGGGAATTCATTGCGCGTCGAAATTTGCTCGAACTGCCACCCGTTCTTTACCGGAAAGCAGAAGTTCGTTGATACGGCAGGACGTGTTGAGCGCTTCCAGAAGAAGTATGCTAGCACACACGGCAAAAAGAAAGCCGAAGCCGCTGCTGCAACCCCGGCGTAACAAATACGCTCTTTTTACGAATGTAAAAGTCCTGCCCTTTGCGGCGGGACTTTTCTTTTTGTGGTATTTTTGAACTATGGCAGATAGACAGATCATTCTTTTCGAGGACGAGCTTTCAAGAACAAGCGTTTTCAAACCGCTTTCATATTCTCATGCAATAGCTGAACTAAGTGCAGGCATCTATACGAAGATCGAATCTCTTGCAGGAGAGAATATAATTATACACACTCGCAAAGAACTTGCACCGGTTATCAAAGCACGGTATCCCAAACTGAAGGTCAACGAAGTAGCCGAAGGTATCGAAACTATCCTCATCAATGCGCGAGCAAAGAATCCGCATGAGATGATAGACTATCTCATATCACATAAAAAAGATCATGTTCATATCGGCAGCGGCGAGCATGTAGTTGTAGCGAGGACATCGAAAGGTCTTCCTCCAAAGATGATAGAGAAGATAAGTAGCGGTGATGTCATTGACATCACACCTACGGAAGAATCATCTTTCACACTTTACTCATCGCTTTGGAATATGATACATGAGAATCCACAAGCGATTGAAAACGATGCAAAGCAATTTTCGAAGAATTTTGCGGCTATTGATGTGAAGCTTTATCAAGGAGTATTCATCCTTAATGAACAAGCTGTAGCAGTTGGTAAGGATGTAAGCATCTCCCCTTCTGTGGTGCTTGACGCATCAAAAGGAAGTATCATACTTGATGACGGCGTGACTATTCAACCTCATTCATCCGTAATCGGTCCTGTCTATATTGGTAAAGGTACACTAATCAAAAGCGGCTCGAAGATATTCGGCGGCACAACAATTGGGCCAATGTGTAAGGTCGGTGGAGAAATTGAGAACTCCATTATCCTTGGCTATTCGAACAAGCAGCATGATGGTTATCTAGGACATAGTTATCTCGGCGAGTGGTGCAACCTCGGCGCAGGCACGAACACAAGCGACTTACGCAACGACTACGGCAACGTATCGGTAAAGATTGAGAACCAGAATATTGACACCGGCTCGATGTTCGTCGGCTTGTTAATGGGAGATCACTCAAAGAGTGCTATTGGCACACAGTTCAATACGGGTACGGTCGTTGGAGTTCATGCGAACGTGTTTGGAGCGGGTTTCCCACCAAAGTGGCTTCCTAACTATAGCTGGGGCGGAGCACAGATTATAAAGAAACAATCTGTTGATAAAGCTCTTGAAGTTGCGCGTATCGTGATGAAACGTCGCGGTATTGACCTCTCGGATGCGGAAGCAGAATACTACACGGCTTTGTAGGATTATTTCAACTGCACATCCAACCCTATCAGCTTCCACTTCTTCTTTTCTGTGAGATATCGACACTTTGATAACGTTGGCACAGGTTCAGTCGGATATTTCAGATAGATATTCAAAACGCCTTGCTTATCAATATATGGTTTCTCCACGAACGATGGTCGCGTGTGAAGTGAAGTTGTAAGATCTATCTCATTCTTCACAAAATCATCAAATGCAGCGGCAAGCTGATTGATCGTTATCTTTTTTTTCCATGCTTTTGCCGAAGATTTATACATATCGGAGAAATTCTTTCGAATAACAGCATCAGCAAGTACACCGAGCGTCATGTTGCCCATATATTTACAGTCTGCTTCCGAAGGAAGAGGCAAGGGCTTCTCTCGTTTGGCTTTTGTTTGTGCAAACGCACCGCTTGCGGTAATAAGAACCAGCAGTACCCCTATAATATATTTCATTTACTCTTTCGTATTAACTGATACACCGATAAGCCGCCACTCTGTGCCTTCTTTGATGAATCGGAAGTTTCCTACAGTGCGAACGGGCTTCGTCGCCCACTCAGCATCTATGTTCAGCGCGTTCTGAAGGTCTATCGTTGGTTTTGCCGATAGTATCATTTCTGCATCACGCGTTGCTCGGAGGTCTATCTCTTTCTCGATGAACTCATTAAATGCTTTCAATAGGTCTTCCTTTGTGGTTTGGCTACGCCACATCTGGGATATATACGCATAAAAGTTAGAAAAGTCACGCGCTGCTATCGCTTCACCAAGTTGCGCCATCGCAAGCTGGACAAGTTGAGTTACCTCTCCGTCGCTCGGCACAGCTTGACGTTCCTTTGGAGTTTCGCTTGAAGCGCCAATCCCGGTCTTTGGAGTTACGAGTTGTATCTTCCAGCCGTTTTCATCAACGAACTCAATACGTATCGGGAGTTTGCTTCCATCAGAAAGATCAAGTTTTCCTTCGAGGTAACCGACCCCGTTTTCTATACCTCGCGAAGAGAATGATGATTCCTTGTACTT
>JAYUZC010000251.1:0-5292 GCA_043752045.1 Bacteroidota bacterium
ACCAGTAAAAAAGGATACACCGCTACAAAGTTAGCTAAAGACCTCAACATAACCCTTAGAACTGCTTGGCACTTGTCAATGAAATTAAGGAATGTCATCAAACAGATGAAGAACAATGCACCCTTATCAGGACTTGTAGAAATGGACGAAGCTTATATGGGAAAAAGAGATAGAAGTATCAAGAATAGAAGAGGTAAGGGTACAACAAAACAGGTAATGATTGGGATGATTGAAAGAGGAGAGGGCGGGAGAGTTATATCAGTTCCAGCACACAATTCTAAAGGCGAAACATTGTTAGAAATTGCAAGAAAATATATTGACTCTAACGCTGTTATCCTGACAGATGACAGTCATTCATATATCCCCATGGAGAAAGAATTCAAGAGAAAGAAAGTAAGGCATTCAAAGTATCAAGGAAAGAAACATGTCTTGCCTGAAAACAATAAAGAACTTGCACCGAAATGGGCTTACTACGACACTGAAATCAATGCCGTCGTCCATACAAATACAATTGAAGGATTCTGGTCAATTTCAAAGAACGCTATTCTCTTAACTCATCACTCTGTTGCTAAAAAATACTTAGACTTATACTGTGATGAATTTGCCGAAAGACAATCGAATCGTTTAACCAGCAACCGTGAATGGTTTGACAAGTTTCTAAGCGAGTCAAAGGAAGTTCAACGCACTTGGAAAGACATTACTACAAGAGTACCCACAATATATGGTCGTAAAGATGAGAGTTAAGTAGGCATATAACATACCTTCTCTTTCACCTGAAAACCATCCTGCAAACAGAATTGTTATAATTCTATGCGTACTAAATCATCAAATAAGACTGAAAACCGAGCCGTTAAGAAGGTTTACCCTGATCTTATATTACCTGATGGCAATACCTTTGGAGAATTGCTTCAGCAGACGTTTGAGAATGACCCACCGAAGAAAACCATGAATCAAATGGGCATCGCTGAAAGCTCAAACGAAAGCGTTGAGCAGAGACAGAAAAACAAACCGAAGTAAAAATACTTTTTCTTTATATAATTAAAGAAAAGGATTTGATATGAATAAATTAATAAACGTGGTGGTGGTCTTCTGCAAGTACCTTTCAAAATTTCATTACAAGTATGAAAGGCTTGTTCAGGTTACTGAAAAAATATCTCCTCCGCAGATGCTCATTGATTAACCGCTCTTATGGTAATACCCGCTCTATTTCATTGATTAGTCGTTCGGCTACCTGAAGAGGCATAGTGATAGTTACCTTTTGTTTATTTGCATCTATAAAGTCAAGGGTCACTGTTTTGCCTGAAGAGTTATAAGTAACATTACAAGACGATGCTACGCTTGGTAATGAATAAGCTGTCGTGAATGTACCTGTAATTTGTGCCATAATTAGAATGAGTTGGTGAAGATAAAATCAACCACACTCAAAATAATTTGGTTCGCAATGAAAAGTATACCAATAATGTTAGCTGATCTTAACCATTTATTTGATTTATGAGTCAATCTAACTTACCATCGCATATCGGTACAACTACGGAAATTCACGGAATGAATTTTACCTTTGTTGATGAAATAATTCGTATGCAAAGCGGCAACCCAACCAAAGCTATTTATCTTCAAAAAATGCAAGATGGCGATGGCAACATAGAATATCGCACTTGCTGGTACTCATTGCAAGATAGCGGAAGGTGGCAATTTGTAAATGGGACAATGATGGCTCCTCACGCTGACTTTGTTGCAATCATACAAGAGGCTCAGCAAAGAGCTGGATTCTTGTAATCGTTTTTAAGCTGAAAATTAAAAGTGGCGTTTATGAGTCAATAACGCCACTTTATCTAAACAAACTTGCTACCAACTTGTATAAAATCGGGACATTTTATATAGTTTATGTATTGTGATAAATTTAAACGTACTTTGTACAATAAAAGGCAATCTGAAAACCCAGGGTCGCCATTATAATATCATTCTGGTTTTCGGAGGGAAAATGACTACCGTTTCTTGAAATCCAGCGAGGCGGAATTGATGCAGTAGCGTAAGCCGGTGGGTTTTGGCCCGTCGTCGAATACGTGGCCTAGATGCGCTCCGCAATTCGAGCACTCAACCTCGGTGCGGCTCATGCCGTACTTTGAGTCGGTCAGCTCAAGGACGTTCTTCTTATTGATCGGTTGGTAGTAACTGGGCCAGCCGGTGCCGGACTCGAACTTCGTTTTGGAATCGAATAGCTGTTCGCCGCAGCATATGCAGGTATAGATGCCGTCCTCATGATGGTCATGGTACTTGCCCGTAAAAGAGCGCTCCGTGCCCTCTTCGCGGGTGACTTCGTACTGCTCAGGCGTGAGCTGCTTTTTCCACTCTGCCTCTGTTTTCGAGACGCGGTAGCTCGTCGGCTTCTTCTGCTCGGTCTTTGCATTGCCGCAGGAAGTGAGGAGGAAAAGCGAGCCAATAATATAGATGATAGATCTCATAATGATTTCGTAAGAAACTTACACTTAGTAATACACAGTTTGTTGTGCATCAGATTTATACTCTACTTTATGAAAACTGTTGCAGTTGTGCTTTCGGGTTGCGGGTATTTGGATGGGTCAGAAATTCGTGAGGTAGTTGCTACGCTGTGGGCACTCTCGAAGCATCCTGTTAACGTTGTTTGCTTTGCGCCCGATGCGCCTCAGGCAGATGTCGTTAATCATTTGACGGGTGAGAAGATGAATGAGACGCGCAATATGCTCATCGAAGCCGCACGAATCACTCGAGGTAAAATTCAACCGCTCTCAGAACTTACCAAAACAGAGTACGATGCGCTCATCATGCCCGGCGGATTCGGCGTTGCGAAGAACCTATCATCTTTTGCTGCGGAAGGCAGCGGCGGCTTAGTGCACTACGACGAACTTGCACATGATATCTCTGCCATGCACAAGACAGGTATGCCTATTGGTGCGATATGTATCGCACCAGCGCTTGTCGCATTAGCGTTGAAGGATGCGAAGATAGAAGTAACGCTCGGCGAAGAATCCGGCGCCGCAGAGCAGATACGCCGCATGGGTCATACCCACGTTGCAAAGAAACCGAATGAAATTCATGTTGATAAAGCAAACAAGATCGTTACCACTCCCGCCTACATGTACGACGATGCCCCGCTCTATGAAGTCTTTGAAGGAATAGGGAAGTTAGTTGATGAAGTGGTAGGTATGATAAAGGAGTAATTCTGAGTCCGACGAAGGAAGGCGAAGAATCTGATGTTTCTCGTTATATACAAACTTCAGATCCTTCACTTCCTTCAGGATAGCTTCTCATATCCGCTCAACTCCGATATATCAAGAATTGTTTTACCATTATTATCCGATGACATCATTGAGATGAACTTTGCATTTTCAATGACCTCACTGGATTTGTACGAGGTTCTTGAATAGACTGTTTGTGAATATGATTCATCAAATGCTTTCAGGTTTACGAGTATCTCGCATTCGTCAGTAATGACATCACATACCTCCCCCCAGATGGGACTTTCTTCATTAATGGCATGCACCAACGTCCAACTAAGTGCAAGGTTGCTCACCTTTGATAGTTCGAGTGGCAGATTTTTGAAGGATCGTTGCAGTTTGCCGTCGCGCTCAATATTCCTTGCAATGATCATACTTGCTTCAAGTTCGATAAGGTGATTCTTGCGAGCATTGACAAGCCGCACCATAAGTCCCTTACCTTCTCGGTACGGAGCGATGAGAGCATTCTGTGAATACAACAAGCGAGCAGAGGGCTTAGAAAAACGTCCCCAGAGTAAACTTGTCGAGAGGGCAAATGCAAGCAGACCGACCATTGATTCAATTGCAGCGACTGCGCTTGACCAAAACCCCACGGGGCTAATTCTGCCGTAGCCAAGTGTCGTTAGTGTTTGCGTACTGAAGAAGAATACTTCTGAAAATTTCTCGAACGTACTCTCGCCTACAACACCTGCCAGATGTTCGGTACCAATAATATAATAGATAGATGCAAAGATGAAATTCTCAACCATAAAAACCGAGAAGACTATAGCAAAGAATTTAGGCCACGATAGCGCGATGACATTATGGTAGGCATCTGCAAGCCAATTCCGTTTTTCGTTAATTCGATGGACATTGAATGAGCCATCCTGATTGATAAGCCGCGAACCCTTATCCGACGGACGAGTGCCAAAGCCAAGCTCAAGTACTTGTTCAGGTTTCTTATCGCCACCTTGTTTAAGGATGGAAAAACTTTTTGACTTATATACCTTCCCCACTTATGCTTCTTTGAAAGTTAGAGATGCGGAGTTGATGCAGTAACGCAGCCCTGTCGGGGCAGGACCGTCATCAAAGACATGACCAAGATGCGCGTTGCAGGTAGCGCAGGTTATCTCTATGCGCATCATTCCAAACTTATAATCGGATGATTCTTTGACAACAACATCTTTTGTCGGTTGATAAAAGCTTGGCCAGCCGCAACCGGACTCGAATTTTGTCTCTGATGCAAAAAGAGGCGTATCACAGACAACGCAGTGATACATACCGGTTGAATGGTTATCCCAATACTCTCCGGTGAAGGCACGTTCGGTGCCTTGTTCTTGCGTAACTTCGTACTGCACAGGCGTCAGCCGAGCGCGGAGTTCTTCTTCGGTGAATTGGTTTGTTTGCATGATGGCAACAATACGAGAAAAGCTATCAGTTCGTTTCGCAGAACGTCCCCATCGCTATCCAGAGGTTACGTATCTTCGTTGAGAAGATATTATTCTCCTGAAGCGTTACTTGTAACTGTGTTTGATTCTTCCGCTTCGGGTTCGTGATGATGAATCCTCCGCCGTTCTCATCATCAAAGCGTGCAGCAAAGAGGATATCCGCTTTCTTTTCAATAGCATCGAACCAGGGCCTCATATTTTCTTCTGACATTTTCTCCGGTATCGGCTTTGGTGCTTTCTCTCTTGCAAGCAAGCGTACAGTTGGGTAGGTTGTCATGTCGTAGGTTTCACCTACATCGCAAAGTTTTCCTTTGAGTATTGTCATTGGATACGTCTCGATGATATATCTACCTGCTGCAATTGCCGGATCGGTCTGTAAACTATCCTTCACCTGTTTTAGAGTTGTTGCATTGTAGATAAATATCCCGCCACCGCGCTCGAATGGTCCTGCTGCCTTAATAAAACCAAGATGATAAAGCCTCGTGATACTGGCAAGATGCTTCGCTTGCAAGTCCATTGATACAGCACTATCAAGTTTCTCTGCTTGCGGATTGATATTGAGAAATACAAAGAAGTATTTATCGCCGCTTGCCACTGAGGCATCAGATATA
>JAYUZC010000252.1:0-5280 GCA_043752045.1 Bacteroidota bacterium
CTGACGATGAAGTTGAGCGGATGCTTCGCGAAAGCGTCGTACATGCAAAGCAGGATATATCTGCGCGGCGTTTGACCGAAGCACGCACTGAAGCAGAGCGTGTAGTAATTGCGACAGAAAAAGTATTAGGGCAGCTTCGCCGCGGTGAGATACCGCTCCCAAAAGAGCGGATGAGTGCACTTGACATCCCGAAGATCATAGATGATCTTTATGCGCTCAAAAAAGTAATGACAGGCGAAGATGCAACAGTGATAAACTCATCGCTCGAATCTCTTGAACAATCAACTGCCACGCTCGCGCATGAGATCATGGATCTATCCGTCTCGGCTGCACTCGCTGGTAGAGAAGTTGAGGCAATGTAAATTTTAATAGAAGAAAATACAATGAAAGCGTACGAATATAAACTCAAAGCGCGTCCATACACAGATGAAGAAGCAAAGACGCTTCTTTCCAAAGTTATCGACGTGGAAACCTCCGATTGGCACTACAATACCCATCATAAAGGATACGTAACAAAGCTCAACGAGATAGAGAAAGCATTAGAGACATCGGATGTTACCAAAGCGAACGGTAACTACTCCGAGTTCGGTGAGCTGAAGCGTCGCTGGACATGGAATCATGCCGGTACAGTTCTTCATGATCTCTATTGGGAGAACATGGGTGGTGATGGTGACGTGCTCAAAGCACCGGATGTAGTAAAACTCATCGAGCGCGACTTCGGCTCTGTTGACGCATGGAAGGCAGACCTCAAAGCATGTTCACTCGCAGCAAAACTTTCTGGCTGGGGTGTGCTCATTATAGATACACTCGGTTCCGGTGAACTTCGCAACGTAACAGTTGATGAACATCACTACGGCGCAGTATGGGGTGCGATACCGCTTGTCGCATGTGATGTGTTCGAGCATGCTTACTACCACAAAGACGGACCAAAGCGTGCGGCATATATTGATAACTTTATCGCGAACATCCATTGGGGACGTGTGAACGATCGGTACAAAAAGTACGCAGTAAAATAACGAAGGAAAGCAGTTGCCGACTATTACTTATTTACCAATGAACGTTACCTGCGAAGCACTCGTAGGTGATAACATACTTGCTGTTGCAATGGCGAACGGTATTGACTTGCAGCATAACTGCGGCGGAGTCTGTGCCTGCTCGACGTGCCACGTTATCGTCAAGCAAGGACTAAACTCGTTGACAGAAATGCAGGACGACGAAGCAGATCAGCTTGATGAAGCAGAGGGTTTGACGCTTGACTCGCGGTTAGGTTGCCAATCAGTGTTAACCGAAAATGTTGACCTAATTGTACAAATACCGCAACTAAACCCGCAAATAGCTCATTTATTCCACGAAGGAGCAACGCACTAATGACTTGGATTGACATTGAAGACATAGCAGAAGCACTCTACGATGCGAAGAAGGATGTTGATCCGCTTGCGGTTCGCTTCACGGATCTGCGCGATTGGATAGCGGCTCTTCCCGAGTGGGAAGATGATATTCATTTATCGAATGAAGCAAAGCTCGAGGCGGTGCAGATGGAATGGTACGAACTCTGGAAGGAAGATCATCCCGCATGAGCGCGACCGAACGCATACCGCTTTTCCCGCTTTCTGTTGTGCTCTTTCCGCAGTCGCAAGTGCCGCTTCAGATATTTGAAGAGCGTTATAAAAAACTTATATCCGAATGTGTGGCAAACGGCACTACGTTCGGTGTGAACTTCATAGAAGAAAATAAACTTCACTCGATCGGCTGCACGGCTCGCGTGGCAGAAGTTACGAAACGTTACCCGGACGGTAAAATGGACATCGTAACAGAAGGAGTAAAACGGTATCAGATCGTTTCGGTTGATGACCCGGGAACACCGGACAAACTCCTTCATGCACATGTAACGTACCTTGACGATAAGCCCGAAGATAGGGATGTCCATCTTGCAAATGAAACGATACGGCTCTTCAATGACCTCTGCGAGATCGCCTATCGAGGGACGATAGATACACTTGATACTGCGATATGGTCGAGCATCGAGAAGTATCCGTCGTTTATTATCGCTCAAAAGTCAGGTCTTGAACCCGACCAGCGACAAGCACTACTTGGTATTACAAGTGAGAACGAGCGGCTTTCGATCATTAACAACTTCCTTTCTCAGCTACTGCCGCGAGTGCGCGAACTGGAGAAGGTAAACGACCTTGTCCGCAACGACGGCTACATAGTAACGTGGAATCGTAAGAAAGACTAAATTTTTCCGTATTTTTGTAATAAGTTAATAATCATAATCATATAATGAATAAAAAAGCGAAAGTAGCAGCAAAGAAGCACAGTAAATCACAGGCACGCGTCAAGGCGAAGGCAAAAGCAGGACGCGAAGCAGGTAAAGCCGGTCGTGCGAAAAAAAGCGCAAAGTAAGACCCTGAGGTTTTAGCAAATTGTAATAGCGGCTCCGATGGAAGCCGCTTTTTTGCTTATGGATAAACTCACACGTTACCAAGAACTCATCGCCTCGCCTCACACGCTCATCATGGGTGTGCTGAACGTTACGCCCGATTCGTTTTCCGATGGCGGCAAGTATCTCCGCCCCGAAGATGCAGTGCATCGTGTCGGCGAGATGCTCTCCGAAGGAGCAGATATCATCGACATCGGCGGACAATCAACTCGTCCAGCAGGAAGTACATATGGAAGCGGCGCAGAAGATGTATCAGCCGAAGAAGAGGGCAAGCGTGTTTTTCCTGTTATTGAAGCTGTTGCGAAGAATTTTCCGAATGCCATCATCTCAATTGATACGACCAAAGCAGAAGTTGCTCATCGAGCGACAGAACTCGGCGCAACCATCATCAACGATGTAAGCGGAGGCACACAAGAGCCGCACATTGCTGATGTTGCTCTTGAGATGAATGCACCAATCATCATCATGCACGGCTACGGTCCGGAATTTACACAAGACAAAATTGAAGCTTATCAATACAACGATGTTGTACAATCAGTATTTGATTGGCTTAGAAAAAGAATAGTAGAGCTTCGCACAAAGGGTCTTGAGCATATCATTGCTGATATTGGTTTTGGTTTCTCGAAGACAGCAGAAGACAATATCCGTTTGCTTCGCGAGCATGATTATTTTTCGGAGCTTGGCATCCCGCTTGTATTAGGTGTATCTCGCAAATCAACGATAGGCAAGCTGCTCGGTGGTGTACCGCCCGAAGGACGGCTTTATGGCAGCATAGCCGCAGGGCTGTACGGTTCACAACACGGAGCAAAGATCATCCGCACGCATGACGTTCACCAAACCAAAGAAGCACTTCGTGTCTGGGATGCAATCATCTAAAAAGAAACATCTCGCCGTCTTTGCCTCCGGCGGTGGCTCAAATCTACGTACTATCTATGATGCAACTCGTGGCGGCTTGTTAGAAAATGCTGAAGTATCGCTTGTTATCTCCAATAACTCCAAGTGCAGCGCGATAGAGTTTGCGATAGAGAAAAATATCTCGACAGAGCATATATCTTCAGTGAAGTACGGCTCCGAAGTAAAAGCCGAAGAAAAAACACTTCAGGTGTTGCAAGAAAACACCATTGACCTCGTTGTGCTTGCTGGCTACATGAAAAGACTTCCGGATGCTGTCGTAGAAAAGTACAGAGGTAGAATTGTAAACATCCACCCTGCACTCTTACCAAAACATGGCGGTGAAGGAATGTACGGACTCAATGTCCATAAAGCAGTGCTTGCATCAGGTGATAGAGAAACAGGTGCAACAATTCACTTCGTCGAAGTTGAATATGATACAGGCGCGATCATCATGCAAGAGCATTGCGAAGTCCTCCCGACCGACACCCCCGAATCACTCCAATCAAGAGTAAAAGAACTCGAACATGCGCTTTATCCGAAGGCAATAGCGTCAATCATCTAATCCCAATAATCCCAAAAATCTCATTAATCCCAGTCCATTAATCCCAGTCTAGTCCGTATCTTTGTACTATGGCTGATATATTCATCTCATACTCATCCTTTAACCGCGAGAAGGCAACGGCGCTTGTGGGAGGTCTACGCGCGGCGGGGCATGATGTATGGATGGATCAAGGAGGAATCGGTGGAGCGATGGATTGGTCGAGCGAGATAGTCGAAGCATTGAATAAAGCAAAAACAGTTCTGTTTTTTTATCTCAGTAACAGGCGCAACTCTCAAAGAGTATTCAACTCATCTCTCTATCGGCAAGCAGGAGATAGCTCTGAGCGGACTTGAATCACTTCCGTTGGGAATGTATGAAGTGTCAGTAAAGCAAGGATACCAAGTTCTGCGGACGAAGCTTATTCTGCATAGATAACATCTTACTTCTCCACCACAACCGCCGCCTCTGCTTTAAAGAGGTTGTCTTGCGTAGCAAGGCGGATGCGGTATGCACCGGAGGGGAGGACGGAGACGTTCATCTTGAAATCATTCAATGAACCTGTGAAGACGTTTGTCATGCGAACCTGACCAACAATATCAACTACTTCTACCGTTAGGTTATCTAACTTATCAGTTGAACGAATCGTCAGCGCGCCGCTTGTGGGGTTAGGGTAGATACTCACTTGCGGTTTTTTATTGTAGCGCAGGAAGTCCGAGATGATCGTGATGCCGCAGCCCGATGCGCCCGTCACATCTGTTTGTGTGCGGGTATCGGTTATGTATTGGCATGGGGCATCTTGCGTCAGGATTACAAGCGAGTCTATAAAGATAGAAGACGGCGCAACCGTATCGGCATAGACTGCAAAGTTGGCGTACGCTAAAATTTGGTTGGGGATAACATCATCCGAAGGTAAGATGATGCGTATCGGTGAGTGATTGGGTTCAACTCGTTGATGCAGTGTCTGTCCTGTACGTGCAGAAGTTGTACCGAGATACTCAAGGTTCTTATCGAATGAAATAGAAAGCCCGATGGTCTGCGGTTTGTCGAGTCCGTTAATAATAATCGGCAGGTTGAATGTGCCGCCGACGGTATCAGTGTGATATGCAGCCGTCGCGGAAAGCGCAAGCGGCACAGGTGCTCTGCCATAGCCGCCGAGCGGAATATGGATAGTTCTTCCGTCATCAAGTGTGATAACATACTCGCCATTAACGGCTCCGCCTTTGCGTGGGATGAGTTTCAAGCGAACAGAACATGATGAAAGAGAATCATCTGCTTGTTCGAGAACTTCATACTCTGATGAATCCGCACTGCGAATCTCTTGCGAGGCAACGTGAAGTATGGCGCATCCTACGAGTGATATATCTATTTCTTTCTCTATCTCCTGACAGAGGAAAAGCGAATCACC